>CAZYOD010000014.1:0-18246 GCA_964648635.1 uncultured Balneolaceae bacterium
CGACCTTGGCTATTCCCAATCAGGATGTAAGTGTTGATACCATGGAAACTTCTATTCTTGAAGAAATTGAAAAAATAAAGAACGGAGATATTCCTCAGGAAGCTTTGGACCGCGCTCGAACGAATGCTCGGGCTAACCTCATTCGAAGCTTGGATTCCAATTCAGGATTGGCTTCTTCACTGGCCTCTGCAGAAAATCTGCGTGGCGACTGGCGAAAAGTGTTCACTGATCTTGAAGAACTTGAAGCAGTTACGGTAGATGATGTTCAACGGGTTGCTCAAAAATACCTGACAAAAGATAACCGCACGGTCGGTGCCATCGTCAATAAATCTGATGAAGAAACCAACGGGGAGGTTGCCGATGCGAAGAACTAATCAGTCTATTTTGAATTTTTTTATTACCAAGAATTCTACTGTTATGAAGAAACTTAGCATCTTCTTTTTGTTAGGGATTTTGTTTGCTGCCTGTTCGCAGACCGAACAAATGACCGATTCGCAACAAGCTACTAACCAAAATCCGCATGAGAACTTGGATTTTCCGGAGCTAAATGACTTCCAGAAACCCGAGGTAGAGTCTTTTACCACCGATAACGGAATCACATTTTATCTGGTTGAGGATAAAGAACTCCCCCTGATCAATGTTAATGCCCGCGTTCGTACCGGAGAAGTGCTGGTTCCCAACGATAAGGCGGGGCTTGCATCGATTACGGGTACCGTTATGCGTTCGGGGGGGACGGAAACTTATCCGGCTGATTCGCTAAACACATTGCTGGAAAATCGTGCAGCCAGTATTGAGACAAGTATCAGTTTTACCAGCGGCAATGCCAGCATGGGTGTGCTGAAAGAGGATTTTGATGATTTGCTTCCAATTTTTATTGATGTTTTAACCAATCCGGCTTTTCCCGAAGAAAAAATTGAGCTGGCAAAAACGCAGTCAAAATCCGGCATTTCACGCCGTAATGATAATGTTCAGCAAGTTGGAATTCGCGAATTTCAGCGACTCATTTACGGAGAAAATTCTCCATACGGACGAAATATAGAATACGCCACCATCAATAATATCAGTCGGGAAGATTTGGTTAATTTCCACAACAAACACTATTCAGCAGAAAATATGATGGTCGGAATTGTGGGTGATTTCGACTCCAAAGAAATGAAGCAAAAGCTGAAAGATGCTTTCGGTACTCTTCCTGCTGGTGATAAGACCAACCTTGAATTCCCCGAGATTAATTATCAGCCCACAAGCTCCATTAACTTTGCTGAAAAGTCTGATGTCAACCAAAGCTTTGTGATGATGGGTCACATGGGCGGGCTGCGTGATAATCCCGACTATGCAAAAGTGCAGGTGATGAATCGCGTGCTTAGCGGCGGATTTTCGGGGCGACTCATGCAAGTTGTACGTTCCGACTTGGGGCTGGCATATTCGGTATTCGGTCAATATGGGATGAACAGCTTTTATCCCGGCATATTCTATGCGGGAGTTCAAACGAAGAGCTCTACCACTGCCGAGGCTATTGATGCTATTATCGAGCAGATTGAACGAATTCGTAATGAACCTATCAGCCAAGAAGAATTGCAAGATACCAAAGATCAAATTTTAAACTCTTCTGTTTTTGAATATGACAGTTATGAAGAGGTGCTCAGCCAGCAGATGTCCTATGCCTACCGCGGATTGCCGGAAGACGCCTTTGAACAGTATATCGAAGGCGTAAAGGAAACGACGATCGAGGATGTTCAAGCAGTAGCACAAGAATATCTTGACCCTGAAAACCTACAAATTCTGGTAGTCGGAAACCGAGAGGAGATCGGCGATCAACTGGAGAAATACGGCACTGTCAATGAAGTTGATATTAGCATCCCGGAACCCGGAAGCGATAATCAGGAAGTGGTAGAAGGTGATGCTCAAAAAGGTCAGGAACTGTTAACCAAAATGGCAAATGCGGTTATAAAAAAGGGAACAGAGATCAATACACTATCCCTTGCTGGTGAAGTAAATATGCAGGGACAAACCATGCCGATGACCACCACTATTGATTTCCCCGATGCCATTGAGCAAACTATTCAGGGACCGATGGGAGAAGTTCGCTTGGTCTATGAAGACGGGTCAGGAACCATGGAAGCAGGCGGACAACAGCGCCCTCTCCCTCCACAAATGGCGAAGGGACTTGAAAGTACGCTCAACCGAAGTTTTGTGTCTGTTGCGCTCAATGCAGATAAGGGTAATCCCCAGTTTCTGGGAACCGAAGATGTGGACGGTTCAACCTACAATAAGCTTAATGTAACAGTTGACGGTTCGAATGTTATCCTTCTTCTCAATCAAAAAACCAACTATCCGGATATCGTACGTTATGATCAGTTTAATCCGCAAATGGGTAGCCAGGTTACCGTGGAAAATCGCCACTCCGACTGGAAGGTTGTTGATGGTGTAGCTTATCCATATACCCAGGTTACCATGCAAAACGGAAACAAAGCTTCTGAAGTAAGCTATAAAAGTCACGAGATAAACAAATGACATTTGCTTACTGACATTATATCCAAGCCGGAGCAATCCGGCTTTTTAATTTCTTCTGATTCGGTAATCTGCTAATATTAATTTTATCTCAAATTAATAACTGAAATGTCACTACTTGCTTGGGAAGACAGTCGCCCCGAACCAGATGAATTCGATGACTTTTATAAGGGATACATCACCTTGGTGACCTCACCAAATGTTATCCAGACCCTCATCCAGCAGGGACAACAAACGTATGCTCTTATTCAAAAACTAAGTCCCGATGAGGCTGCCCACCGCTATGCCGATGGCAAATGGAGCGTTCAAGAAGTGATCGGGCATTTGGTAGATACGGAACGAATCATGGCCTATCGCGCACTTTGCATCAGCCGCGGAGAAAAGAACCCACTGCCCGGTTATGACCACGAATCGTATGTAAAAAACGCGCATTTTGAGCAACGTGACCCGCAAAGCCTTTCTATAGAATACGATGCTCTCCGAAATGCCACAATCAGCATGTTCAGCAGCTTTTCAAAAGAGCAACTTATGCAAAAAGGCACCGCCAATAATGCCACTGTTTCGGTTCGAGCACTTGCCTATATCATGGCCGGTCATGAACGACATCACTTGAATTCTCTGGAAAAGAAATATAGTATTGATATCCAGTAATCTAAAAATGTACAGCTATGGCTGACAATTCTAAGAAAAAGATTGTACACGTACATCTCCCAAAAGAAGAAACTTATACTACCACATTAAGTGCCGGAGAGCATCATCTAACCGCCGATGAACCTACCAGTGTTGAAGGCGGCAAAAATCAGGGGGCGGATCCCTACGACTATTTACTCATGTCGCTGGGTTCATGTACTGTTATGACGGTAAAGATGTACGCGCGCCGAAAAGGTTGGGAATTAGGCGATGTTTATATGGAGCTCCAGCATAATAAACGTCACGATGAGGATTGCAAAAACTGTGAAGATCCCAGAAGTAAAATCGATGTTATAGAAAAAGAAGTAATTGTTGAGGGAGATCTTTCGGATGAACAGCTTAAAAGGATTCTGGACATCTCTAAGAAGTGCCCCGTTCATCGTACACTGATGGGAGATATAGAAATTAAAAGCTCAATTAGTCAGAAATAAGCCACAGATTTACACAAATCCAGGCAAACCTCCGCCTGAAGATGAATCATCAGGAAAGCATAAAACCTAAAGCTCACTTTGAGTGAGCTTTATATAAAAAATAACCCACGGATTCATTCGTGGGCTAAAGGATGTTCTCCAAATAGAATTTCCACAGAGTTTACTCTTTTATATCAGTTTTAAACCCGTGCAAAAGCGTGGCCTAAACTGATTATTCCACTGCCTCCGGCTCCTGCCCATCAGCATAAGCTTCCATCGGAACGCAGCTGCACATCAAGTTTCGATCGCCGTAGGCATCATCCACACGGCCTACAGCCGGCCAAAACTTATTAAATCGAAGATGATCCAGTGGAAAGACCGCCTTTTCGCGACTATAGGGACGATCCCAATCCTCTGCCATCGCCACACGCATTGTATGCGGGGCATGCTTCAGCACGTTCTCTTCAGGATCGACATCACCATCTTCGATCTCCCCTATCTCTTTGCGAATAGCAATCATCGCTTCACAAAATCGATCCAGCTCTTCTTTGGATTCACTTTCTGTAGGTTCAATCATCAACGTACCAGGTACCGGAAACGACATCGTAGGCGCATGGAATCCGTAATCCATCAGCCGCTTGGCGATGTCAACAGAATCTACACCCGCCGATTGTTTAAACGGACGCAGATCTACAATAAACTCGTGGGCCGTTCGACCATTTTTACCGGTATATAAAATCGAATAATGATCCTTAAGCCGTTCTTTCAAATAGTTCGCATTGAGGATGGCAATTTTGGTAGCTTCGGTTAATCCTTCGGCGCCCATCATTTTAATATAAGCATACGAAATCGATAGAATGCTGGCACTGCCCCACGGTGCTGCAGAAATTCCGTGGATGGCATTTTCTCCGCCTGTTTCAACGACGGCATTTCCGGGTAAAAACGGAGCCAAATCTTTCGTAGCAGCAATAGGTCCCATCCCCGGTCCCCCGCCGCCGTGCGGAATGCAAAATGTTTTATGCAGATTCAGGTGACATACGTCGGCCCCTATTTCCGCCGGACTCGTAAGCCCGACCTGAGCATTCATATTTGCCCCATCCATATAAACAAGACCGCCATTCTCATGAATTACCTGGCAAATTTCTTTGATGTCCTCCTCAAAAACGCCGTGTGTTGACGGATATGTAATCATCAACGCTGCCAGATGCTCTTTGTGATCCGCCACCTTTTCGCGGAGATCATCCAGATCAATATTTCCGTGTTCATCACACTTTGTAACCACCACTTCCATTCCGGCCATCACCGCGCTGGCGGGATTGGTGCCATGAGCAGAATCGGGAACAATCGTCACATTGCGATGCCCTTCGCCTCGATGTCTGTGATATGCCCGAATAGCCATTAATCCTGAAAATTCACCTTGAGCTCCGGAATTAGGTTGTAGCGAAACGGCCGGCAAGCCGGTGATTGCTTTTAGCTGATGCTCAAGTCCTTCAAACAATTCATAATATCCCTGAGCCTGCTCTTTGGGTACAAACGGGTGTAGTTTCCCAAATCCGGGCCAAGTCAGCGGAATCATTTCCGAAGTTGCATTGAGCTTCATCGTACATGATCCCAGCGAAATCATCGAGTGCACCAGGGACAAATCCCGATTCTCCAATTTTTTCAGATACCGGAGCATCTCGTGCTCGGAGTGGTAGAGATTAAACACCGGGTGCTCTAAATATTTTGAAGTACGCGTCAACGCTTCCGGATAATCTACCTCCATGTCTTGAGCCGTTTTGTTTACATCCAGATTGCTTTCGGTTTTTTTCAGGGATGCAAAAATGTTTAACAACTCATCCACGTGACCAAGATCCTTGACTTCATCAAATGAAACGCCTACTGCTGCCTCTTCGAAATATCGAAGGTTCACCTTTTGTTCGAGGGCTAGTTTGCGGAGCTCTTGTTGCTGATCCTTGCTGTCGAGCTTCACCTTAAGCGTATCAAAGTACAGGTCGTTGCTAACTTTAAACCCGAGTTTTTGCAGTCCTTCATCCATCACTTTTGCCAAGCCGTGAATGCGTTCAGCGATCCGGCGAAGTCCTTTAGGACCATGATAGACGGCATAAAATCCTGCGATCACTGCCAACAGCACTTGGGCCGTACAAATATTGGAAGTGGCTTTTTCGCGGCGGATATGTTGCTCGCGCGTCTGCAATGCCATACGGTACACCGGATTTTCTTCCGTATCCTGTGTTACGCCGATAATTCGTCCAGGAATTTTGCGCTTGTACTTTTCGCGAGTAGCAAAAAAGGCCGCATGCGGACCTCCGTATCCCATGGGCACGCCAAAACGCTGCGAAGATCCAACGACAACATCGGCTCCCATTTCTCCGGGCGGTGTCAACAGTGTAAGACTCAGCAAGTCAGCAGCAACTACTACCTGACAATCGTTTTCGTGGCCAGCCTCAATCAAATTTGTATAATCTTCAACCGAACCATCTGTAGCCGGATATTGCAGTAAAATGCCGAACAAACTGGGGTTCGTTACATCAAGATCCTTGTGATTACCGACTTCAACCTCGATACCCAACGGCTCAGCACGACCTTTTACTACATCGATAGTTTGGGGATGACATAGCTCCGATACAAAAAAGGTATGGGCTTTTTTACGTTTGGCTCCGCGCCGCATCGAATACAACATCGACATGCCTTCGGCGGCAGCTGTTCCTTCATCCAACAAGGAAGCATTAGCCAGCTCACGCCCCGTCAAGTCCGAAACCATGGTCTGGAAGTTGATCAGCGCCTCCAGGCGTCCCTGTGCAATTTCCGCTTGATACGGCGTATAAGCCGTGTACCAACCCGGATTTTCTAACACATTCCGCAGGATCACATTCGGCGTTAACGTATCGTGATATCCCATGCCGATATACGATTCGAAGATCTCATTCTTACCGGCCAGCTCACGAAATTCCTCCAGAAACCGGTACTCGCTCATCGGCTCGTCGAGATCCAGTTTCTCACCAATTCGAATTCCTTTCGGCACGGTCTCATCAATCAGCTGATCCATTGACGACACACCTACATCCGATAACATTTCTTTAGCCTGTTGTTCATCGGGCCCGATATGGCGATTCAAAAAACGCTCTTTGTCAAAGTTGATGCTCATCAAAAGTTATATTGAATTAATTTTAATGCAGATTGGCATAACAATTAAAAATACTCATTTATAACGGTTTACCCCCACAAATTGTGAGGCCGTTTAAAGTGGAAGAAACTAAGCAAAAGTCGCCAAAATAAACAGTCTTCTTTAACTGAATAATCAATCTAATGAATCCACCTATCCAACCAATCAAATCGAATACATTTAGCCACGGCTAAATATATCTTTTGTTTAAGCTTATTATTTAATATAATTATCAATTTGAAATCTAACTTATACCAATTTGTAATGACTCTGCTGCTAGAACTAAAAGAAATCTTTTACGGCTTAAGCCCAATCACGCAAAGCTTTTTTGGTGGTGTATTTACCTATAGTTTAACTGCTTTGGGGGCAGCTCTTGTTTTCTTTACACGAACAGTTAATTATAAATTACTTGATGCAATGATGGGTTTTGCAGCAGGGGTAATGATTGCAGCCAGTTTTTGGTCATTGCTCGTCCCTTCTATTGACATGGCAGAAGCCCAGGGAATGATTGAGTGGTTGCCGGCAGTTATCGGTTTTTTATCGGGAGGAGTTTTTCTGCGGATCTGTGATGCTTATTTGCCTCACTTGCACATTGGGTTACCCGTAGAAGAGGCCGAAGGCCTTCCAACCTCCTGGCGCCGAGCTACCCTGTTAGTTCTTGCCATTACGCTCCACAATATCCCGGAAGGACTGGCGATTGGCGTGCTCTTTGGGGCGGCCGCCTCAGGAATAGAAGCAGCCGGTGGTGCAACAGTTATTGGTGCCATTACATTGGCTATTGGGATCGGAATTCAAAATTTCCCGGAAGGAACTGCGGTTTCAATGCCGTTGCGAAGAGAGGGCTTATCTGTAGGAAAAAGTTTCTGGTATGGGCAGCTATCAGGAATCGTAGAACCAATTTCTGCAGTCATTGGAGCTGCTGCGGTTTTGTTTATTCAGCCTTTGTTACCTTATGCACTCGCTTTTGCCGCAGGAGCTATGATTTATGTAGTTGTAGAAGAACTTATCCCGGAATCCCAACATCGAGGGAATACCGATATAGCCACCCTGGGAACCATGCTGGGATTCAGTGTTATGATGGTATTGGATGTCGCTCTAGGTTAAGTCCAAAAAATTTCCTTTATTGTTTCCAAGTAATATAGGTAAAACGGGGTAAGGGCAATTCAAAACCGATGGGTGATTCAGTAAAAGACAAAAAAGTGCTCATTGTTGAAGATGATATGATCATCTCTATGGTTCTAGAGCGTATGATCTCAAAACTTGGGCACAAGGTTATCGACAAGGTTATAACCGGTCAGGGTGCTATTGATTCTGCTTTAAATCTGGCGCCTGATCTTATCTTAATGGATATTCAGCTCAAAGATGATATTGACGGCATAACAGCTATGGAAAGGATTCGGGATGAATCTGATGTGCACGTTATTTATATCACCGGTAATTCTGATCAATACAACCTGTCCAGGGCTAAAGACACAAACTTTGTGGATTATTTGGTAAAACCGATCCAAATGAATCATTTGAAAAAATCTATCGGAAAAGCCTTCTCCAAACAGCACACCGAATAAATTTATTTCCACTCTTAATTTTTATCTTATTCGGCTTAAGGGGACTGCAGTAAAATCTCATTATAACACCCCGAAAAAAATTCGGTGATCCTGCTACTGCATAAATAATCGATAAGTTGAATTACTGCTCTTCCATTACTATTTATCATCTGTTGCTAAGCAACATATAATAGTACACGATTGATTCTTCTGTTACATTTAAAATGTAGCTTAATCACCATTGGCTTAAAACGGAGGGAGTTATGGAAGTAAATCTATTGATTGCAGCACTTTCGGGTTTCATTGGTGCAGTTATTCTCACACTGTTAATGTATCTGCTTAAGATGTTCGGCCAAGATTTGGATATTCCCTATCTGATTGGCACCCGCTTTGTTGACATCGAAAACCGGTCACAGGTCTATACGGTTGGCATTACTACTCATCTTCTGATTGGCGCCGGATGGGGCGTACTTTACGTCGTTTTGCTTACTGCGATGGTTGTTACGCCAAACTGGCCGGCGGGAATTTTATGGGGATTTGCGCACGGCATTTTTGTCGGGGCAATGATGGGCATTTTAGCCGATACCCATCCTTATATCGGAGAAGGTAAACCTATTGAAAACCCGGGAATCCTCGGTCAGGAGTGGGGATCGCTTATGCCCTATTGGATTTTAGGCCTGCACATTGTTTTCGGTGTTTGCACGCTGTGGCTTTATCACCGATGGGTTTTCGGCTGATATTAGCTGATAAAATCCGAAGTATCATCATCGCGGACATCCGCTATCTTAGTATCGCCAGTTAACGACTTCTCAGACTTTCCATTTGAAAGCCAATCACGATAATCCATCGCCTGTTGGTGTGAAAGTTCCCGAAGCGTGAACGATCGTCCCTGGTTACCGCTAGCCACATATACGGAAAAGTTGCTCAGCTGTAAGCGCGATTGAAACGGGTTCTGCTTTATTTCACAAGCCTGCATCCGGTATTTTTTTATAATCGCCGTTGTCTTACTTAACAGCCGAAAAGTCAGCGTAAGCGTATTCACTCCTCTTGAGATTTCCGCATCACGGTACTGTTGATATCCCAGTAATAAAGCGGGAATTAACAGAAACCAAGCATAAACACCGAACGAAACCGTACCCCAGATAATCAAGATAAGTGGGAGCGAAATCCATACCATCCGCAATAAATAGCGTCGCAACCCAATATTCGAAATTCCAGTTGTTTCCGAAATATCAGTTCTGAATTCGGGGATAACTTCATTGATAAATTCGTAAATCCTGTGTTTTTCAATCAGCGGGAAAAGCGTTGTGGAATTACCCTGATCCTCTCCGTAACCCGCACTTTCGATTACCAGTGAAGCATAGCCCAGCGGCTGTCGAAGTAACCCTTCTTTAATTTGTACGGCCTGTATACGATTAAACGGTATCGTAAGCTGGGTTCGTTCAAATAGTCCCCTCGTAATAAGAAGTTCATTTTCACGCACCTCCACTACAAAATCATAGTATTTGATGATTGTACTCACAAAAGAAAACAGCCACGATATCCCCAGAATAGCTACAACCGAATATATGATCATGGTAGCTGATGTGGAATGGGGAAGGTTGTTTTCTACAAAACGGATCAGTCGTTCCTCGGGGATGACCTGTTCAATTTGGGAGAAAAATGCACCCACCACCGAAAGTGCCACTCCAAACCGTCCCGAGGTTGAAGCTGCAACCAGCAAACCTTTTGAATCTAAAGTATAAAGGGTGCTTTGCTTATTTTCGTCAACATCTTCGTCTTCCGCTTCCGCATCTTTTCTAAGCAGATTCTTCAGCTCTTCAGCCTTGCTACGTGTTATAGCATTAATTTTGGCCTCTTTCGAACTGCTCCCGGCGGTTTTTACTTCAACGGCTACCAATCCGAATAATCGCTGAATTACACCCGCGGAAATATCAATAACCTGAATTCGATCAGAGGTAAGATACAGTTTTTTACGCACCAGTACCCCCTGCTCAATCTGTAGTTCTCCCTCTACAACCCTGAATTCGAACCGCAGCCATGATATTACACCCCAAATAAGCAGTACTAAGAAAGTGCCTAAAATCCAGTAGAGCGTAAAATCGGCTTCCCTACCGCCACCTATAAAAACTATCAGGAGGATAGTAATAAAGTTACCCCGAATGATATCGAAGGCATTGGCCAGGGCTGCTGCAGGATGTTGTCGTTGTGATTCAAACATCTTCTTGGGCAAGTCGGGCAAATTTTGAAATTTGATCACGCACCTGATCCGCAACCTCTTCATCCAATGCGGGGATGCGATGCGTGGTTGCAGCCGTTGAAATGGTGACATCCGCAAGGCCGTATGAACGCAAAATTGGTCCTTGACGCGTATCTACATGCTGTACGCGCTTAATCGGAATTAACGTGCGGGTTACGATAATAATTCCACTTTGCAGATCAACTTCATGTTCATCTACTTGGTAGTACCAACGTTGCCAGCGTATTTCAGGTATAAAGAAAATTCCGAGTCCCGCTGCTATCAACACTGTAGCTGAAATTGATCCTACCGACCATGCGGACATGCCCTCATCGGCCGAAAGAAAAGCATATCCCCAAAAAAGGAATACTACCAGAGCCAGAAAAAGAGTAAAAATGATTAGTGAAATACGCCATGCTTTGATGGCAGATGTTGAGAGTTTTTGACGGGGTATGTTGCGCATAAATCAAATTTGAAATGAAATATATCAGTTCAAAAAACTTATACAAAAAAAGCCACTGAGCAGTGGCTTTTCAATCGAAAAGATAAGAAAGTTATCTCTTGTTTTTAATATCCTGAATTTCAAGGCGAACTTCCTGGGAAAGCTTTCGCAGGTTTTGCAACCCTTTACGTGCACGTGTACCTGCTGCTTTATTACCTTTTTCATAGAATTTTGTCATATCATCTTCTACTCCTGTGATGATATCTTTGAGTTCGTCAAATCGGCTCATACTTTTCTCATTAAATTAATATTTATTTTTAATTCGGAGTCTCATCCGAAAACTTGCATAAGTTAGCACTTTATCCGTTAAAAGCACGTTAAATTTTAAATCTTGGCTGATTTTCTTTCCGGACGTGCCTTTTCGGCATCTGGCACTTGATATAACAGTGCAAATCCGAGGATAAACAAAACCACGATTACACTCATTCCAATGCGCTGGCTGTCTGCGAAAAAAGTAAGCCATCCAACCAACAACGGCCCCAGAAAGGCTGTTACCTTTCCGGAAAGTGCCATAAGGCCAAACATCTGGTTTTGTAGATCAGGTGGTGATACCCGTGCCATGTACGTTCTGCTGGCTGCCTGTACCGGACCGACAAAAAGTCCCAGGATTAAACCGAATACCCAAAACCAGGTAAGACTTGTCACCAATAAAATGCTGGTTGTAGTCACAATTAACCCTATCAGAGAGAGCAACATTGTGGATCTGCTTCCCAGCCGATCATCCAACCATGCAAAAATTGCGGCCCCAATTCCCGCGGTTACATTCAGGCCGATCCCAAAAATAAGCACTTCACGCTCATCCAAATTAAAAGTTCCGGCAGCGTATATCCCCCCAAATGCAAAAACGGTAGCCAGCGCATCAATAAAAACCATGCGGGCAATTAAAAAGCGAACGATATCCTTATACTGCCGCACATTTTTGATAGATGTCTTGAGCTGTTTCCATCCTGATTGTACGGCTTTTTTCAATTTGATATCTGTTCTCGGACGATCACTCGTAAATAAAAACAATGGCAGCGAAAAAAGAGCATACCAAACAGCGACCAGCACAAACGTCGCGCGCACATGTTCGGCAGCGGCTTTGTCTAAACCGAAAGGAGGATTTGATACATCAACAAATACAAAGAGCGCTACGACCAGACATACTAACCCTCCTGCGTAACCGAGTCCCCACGACCAGCCCGACCAGCGCCCTATTCGCTCTTCGGATGCCAAATCAGGCAGCATAGCATTGTAAAAGATAATGGCAAACTCTGATCCCACCGTACTCAGAAATACCAAGACCATTGCCAGCACCACAAACTGTTGAGATGGTTCGACAAACCATAGTCCTGAAATTGCAATAATTGACAGCATTGAGAATACCCCGATCCACGGTTTACGGCGTCCCATCTGATCAGCAACAGCACCAACAAAAGGGGCACAGACTGCAATCAAAAAACCGGCCGCACCAATGGTATTACCCCACTGGGTACTGCCCAATGTTTCATCCTGTGCTACTGATTGTAAAAAATAGGTGGCAAAAACGAATGTTTGAATAACAGTAAAAAAAGCGCTGTTTGCCCAATCATAAAATGCCCATGAGAGCAGGGAAATAGTTGACTCTTTTTTCCGTTGATTCATTCGCTAAGTAATTTTTGTATTTTCACAACAGTATGAATGGAATAGTTGGGAAATGCAATTTGTTGTTGTAAACTCAAAATTCCAGGCAAAAAAGAAATTCCCCATGAAGCACAGAAGGCAAGACCTCATTTACATTTATGATACCGACCGCCATAAAATTATTATGATTGACGGTGAAACCGGTGAACAGGTTGATGAAGAGGATGACCAAGTGACGTCCTTTCTTAAGTATTTACACGAACAAGGAAATACAGTTCTTTTGCGAAAGTTTTCTGTATGGTGTGCCCGTCAGGTAAATAAAAAGCTAAAACCCATCCAGAAAAAAATTATTGACCTTGCCGAGGAAGCTATCCGGCAGGAAACAGATACTCAATCTCTCAAAGAATTATATCAAGAGACAGAAGGTACTGCAATAGCAACAGATACCGTGGGATTGCGTCAGGGAGACGAGAATGCACCGGCTTACCTTTCGGCCCGCGAATGTGTCAATCCCGACCCCCTCGAGGGAGCCATCCAGGCAGCTCGATTTCACCGCCTGTGGGCAGAAATGCGAGATGAAGAAAACGAGATCAGTAATTTAGCCCTTCAAGAAATTAAGGCCGATGCTTCCAAATCCGATATTCAACAAGTGGAACAACAACAGACTGACTATCTGCTGGACTTAATGAATGAGTAATAGTTTAAAACTCTAAAACCCCCTTTGGAGCCTGCATATCCTCAAATTAGTAGCAAATTGGGAAAATTAGGCTGTTTCCCTATATTAGTTCATACGTGTATCTTTATCATGCGTAAACTGTATGTATCAAAATAACGGCAACATATTATTTATTTCAGATGAGCAGCAAGGTCTGAACCGGCTTCGGCAGGTGTTTGTGGACTCCTATAATGTGTTCACAGCCTCATCTATCCGGGAAGCGCATCAGCTTCTGTCGGAATACGATATGCATATTGTAGTTGTTAAGCAGATGCTTCCGGAAATGAGCGGACTTCAATTCTGCGAAAGTGTATCGCATGAGTTTCCGAATTTGACTAATATCATTATTAGCACATCTGATGATACTGACTCGCTCGAGCGAGCATACAAAACTGGTCAAATTTTCCGATTTGTCCATGACTCCTTTTCTATTATGGAGTTGCAAATGGCTATTGATAATGCCTTAAAACTCAACAAGGCTGAATTTGAAAATCGGGAATTATCGAATAAAATTGATACCTACAAGAAAGAGCAACAAGATATTCTTGAGCTGTTTAAACGTTATGTACCCGGTGAAGTTGTCTCTCAAGCGCTTAAAACTGATAAAGATGATATCATGAAACCGGGTGAGTCGCGGGTAGTTTCGGTGTTATTTGCAGACATGCGGGACTTTACTAAACATTCTGCTAAACTTCCTCCGTCCGAGGTTGTTCAGTTTTTGAACGATTTTTGGGATGTAGTTTCTTCTTGCATCAAAGAAAATAAGGGATCGGTTAATAAGTATATGGGGGATGGTTTACTGGCCGTGTTTGGTGCTCCCGTTTCTCATATAAACAATCATGAAAATGCGATTGCCGCCGCACTTGATATGGTAGATGCTCTAGATGAAATCAATGAAAAATATTCCGAAAAATTCGGTTCTGATATCAGTATCGGCATTGGTATTAACAGCGGTAAAGTTATTGTCGGTAATGTGGGGACCGATGACTTTATGGAATATACGGTGATCGGAAATACGGTAAATACCGCTTCTCGTCTGGAAAAAGTCAGTAAAGGAAAACCGAACTCCATTATCATCAGTGAGAAAACGTATAACCTCATCAAGGATGTGTTCCAAACAACAGAACTTAAAGAAACCAAGATTTCCGAAAAGGATGATGTGATCCGCTACTGCGAGGTTATCGGTCCGAAGCCCGGAAATGTGTTTCCAATGAGCTCAAAAAGTAACATCCAGTAGCAACTCGCTTTATTCCCCATTATTGGAGAACGTGAACACGAACTCAACTCCTTCCTCCCTGTTCGTATTACATCGCCCTCCAATTGATCTGTAAAAGTCCCAATAAGCATCGCTCCCAATTCCCATCCCCCAAACAGCAGTCCGAAAAGCATTATCAGCTTGATAAACACACATCCTGAATAGGTAGAGTTATAACTCTCTATAATTTTCACCCCTGCACCATCTATTTTTTCTATTTGTCTCTTGTCATGCTAAAACCTAGATGATTATAAAAAAGAATGTGAAATTTGCATTTTGTTTTTTTTCTAAGCTGGAACTCTTAGTTAAGAACCTTTTACAGAAAAATATTGTTAGATTCACCAGACTATTTGACCCATAATCATTCAAATCATTTACTAAGTTGCCTCAAAATTTCAAGTGTTTAGTAACCGGAGCAACAGGTTATATTGGGGGAAGGTTAGCCCCCCAATTGCTTCAAAAAGGATATGATGTCCGTGTTCTAACTCGTGATGCCGATCGTCTTCAGGGACGCCTCTGGATAGACGAAGTTGAGGTAATTGAAGGTGACGTGCTTAAACCCGAGACACTTACAGCTGCTTTAAAAGATATTGATATTGCTTATTATCTCATCCACAGCATGAGCGGAAACAGCACTTCCAATTTTCATAAGCGTGATATGCAAGCAGCTGAAAATTTTGGGAAAGCGGCAAAAGAAAACAATGTAGAACGCATCATTTATCTGGGGGGACTGGGGAATCCTGAAGACAAATTATCAGAACACCTCTCCTCGCGACAACAAACCGGTAAAATTCTTAGAGAGTCGGGTGTTGCGGTAACTGAATTTAGGGCTGCCATTGTTGTAGGATCCGGGAGCAAGTCATTTGAGATGATTCGATATCTCTCCGAGCGTCTTCCAGTTATGATCTGTCCTAAATGGGTCTACAGCAAAGTTCAACCTATTGCTATCCGCGATGCTTTACAATATCTCGTATCGGCTATTGAAAAACCCGAAACCAAAAATGAAATTATCGAGATCGGTGGCAGTAGCATTATTACCTATGCTGATATGATGCGAATTTATGCCGAAATCAATGGATTAAGACGATTTTTAATCCCAGTGCCGGTACTCACCCCCGCCCTGTCATCGCACTGGGTACACTGGATGACCCCAATTCCCGCTTCGCTGGCGCGTCCACTCATCGAAGGTTTAAAAAATGACGTGATAGTCAAAGATGATAAAGCCAAGGAGCTATTTCCAGAAATTGAACCTATCTCTTACAGAAGAGCGGTTCAGCTGGCGATCACACGAATCGACACTGAGGGTGTCGAGACCACTTGGAACGACTCCCTTATAAGCAGTAAGGGGGATGAACGTCCCGTTGTTCTGGAAACAAAGCAAGGGTTAATTATTGAACGGAGAATACGAAACGTTAATGCTCCTCGGCATAAAGTCTTTAATACGTTTACAAGTCTTGGCGGTGATAAAGGATGGTTCACTTATGAGTGGGCATGGAAGCTTCGAGGCATTCTGGATCGCCTGGTCGGCGGGGTCGGCTTTCGTCGCGGACGGCGGCATCCTCAAAAACTGCGGATTGGCGATGCTCTTGATTTTTGGCGTGTAGAAGCTGTTAAACCTGAACAACTCTTGCGACTGCGGGCGGAGATGAAAGTACCGGGCCAAGCATGGCTTGAATTTCAGACTATCTCCCAAGATAACAGTAATCAAACAAAATTGGTCCAAACGGCATACTTTGCGCCTAAAGGGCTGTTTGGACTTCTATACTGGTATGGCCTTTATCCCTTTCATTCTCTTATATTTTCATCTTTGATAGACAAGATTGCCAACGATGCCGAATCAAAAGTGGACAATTTAACGGCTTAAACGTGTCTTAAACACTTTTAAACAATTATTTGAGCAGGTAATCTAAAACCGCATCCCAATCGGGAAAAGGCTCTTCCCCAAAGTGAATATGTTCGCCTTCGAATTCTCCGGCGCCATTAGCCGTGCGGTCATCAATAAGGTAGTTACCCTTATTAAGATGTTTGTGATGGGTTAATATCAACCGTTTGTATCCTGCTTCGGGCAAGTGTTTATGAACCCATCGTACCTTATCAATCCAAGCTGAAGGATTTCTCCAGGGAGCAGTGGATAAAATATAAGTCTCATACTGCTCGCTCAATTTGCGAAATCCATCAATCGCCCCGTCAATGGGCGGGAGATCCCCAAAAAAATCAGGTACCTCATCAATGTTATTTTTGTAGTTCTTTTTTATTTCTTCCGAAAGCTGCTCGATACCCCACGGAAAATCGACCAGCACATTATCCATATCGACGTAAACAATTTCCATAACCGTTAGATAACTTTGCTAATAATTTTCATTACAGTAAAAACAAAGATCTCTCCCGTCGTTCGAATGACAGCCTGGTAGAAATTAAGGCAGGAGTATCACTTTTCCGATGTTTTTTCTTTTCTCAATATAGCGGTGAGCGTCAGCAATTTCACCAAAATTAAATGTTCTGTCCACATGTGGATTCACCCATCCCTCTTCAACTCCATGCAAAATATTATCAACCCATACTCGGGATTTTTCTGCCTCGTGCCACAAGTGTCCCAGGTTTAAACCAAACACACTTCTGTTTTTATCCAGAAGCGACAACGGGTGAAAAAAAGGCATCTGAAAAACCGTTTTTAGCATATTCCACTTTGCTTTCATGCCGCCGCCCGCTCCGCTGGCTGTTGAAATTCCGAACATTCCGAGACGCCCCGTCGCCCGCAACGCTTTGTAGCTTCGCTTCCACTCTTTACCGCCCAGCGGATCCGTAATCAGCTCCACACCTTTATCATTGGTTAAAGCCATCAATACTTTATACCAGTTTCTATTTCGATAATCGATCGCGAAATCCAAACCGCGATCGTACAAGAAATCATGTTTTCGCCGGCTGGCCGTGCCGTAGGTTGTGGCCCCGATATGTTTGGCAATATCCAGCGCCGCCAACCCTACGCCGCCGCCCACATTGTGGATCAAAATTGATTCGTAGGCTTTCAGTGACCCCATCACTTCAATCAAAAGATGCGCTGTCAAATAATTTACCGGGATAGCTGCCGCTTTTTCGAAAGATAAATTCTCCGGTTTCTTAAAAATTTGCGAAGGTCGTACCGCCACTTGCTCCGCCTGTCCCTTAAAACGAGTAACGGCCACGACCTCTTTACCCAGCCACTCCTCTTCGACAGTATCCCCGACCGAATCTACAACCCCCGACACTTCATATCCCACTACACAAGGTTTGGACGGTGCATCGGGATATTGTCCTTTGCGAGCAAGGATATCGGCAAAGTTAAGCCCGGCGGCTTTTACATTGATAACCAACTCATCGGCTTGCGGTGCCAGATCTGGAGCTTCCTGCACCTCAAGTACTTCATAACCGCCGTTAGCTGTGTTTACAATTTGTCTCATTTTGCACCCAAGAATTATATTTTAGTTTCAATTAAAAAAGTGGCCTATAAAATTCAGTATCATCCATCTCTTCCGTTAACCCCGGAAGGACTTCCCTCACGAGAAGATCTAAGAATGATTCCTGATCACAGTTTTGTATTTTAGTCTCGCTTAAATAAAGACATAAACTATTGAATTT
>CAZYOD010000015.1:0-12682 GCA_964648635.1 uncultured Balneolaceae bacterium
CCGCTTCCTCCACCATCTCCAACCGAGATATATAAATATCCGTCGGGACCAAAGGACAACTGCCCGCCGTTATGATTGGCGTAGGGCTGAGAATAAGTCAGAATTTCTGTTTCACTGCTTGCATCCGCTTCGTCAGGATTGTCGGAAACCTGGAAGCGTGAAATAACGGTTCGGTCCGGATTGCCGGCGGTATAATTGATATAAAAGTAGCCGTTACTCTCGTAATCGGGATGAAAAGCCAGTCCCAAAAGACCTTCTTCCCGGCCTCCGTCATCCACTTGGTTTTGAATATCCAAAAAAACAGAGGAGTTATCTGTCGACGAATCATTTTCAAAAACACGAATAACGCCGGGCCGTTCCACAACGAATAAGCGTCCACTGTCATCTCCAGGATGCTGGAGGTCTAATGACTGGTTGAATGAAAGATTGGGGAAGGCTTGCGTGACCTCGTAAGTCACTTCACTGGGGTGCAGCGGTGTATCACCATTTCCGTTTCCGTTGCCGGGCCCACTGGGATCATCCGAATCTGAACATCCCAAGAAAACCAAAAGTATAGCAATAATATATAAGCGCATAACCTCTCTCCATAAGAATTACATGAATATTTTGTTTCTTATATTCCTGTAATGGGGATAAGTTCCTGCAGAGAGAGGAATTAGTCAATTAGGGCGTAAATCGTCATGGGGCCGTTTCAGGGAATCGGGAAGATCCTGTTCATCTTCGCGAAGCTGTTGAATGTATTTTTGTCGCTTAACAAGTCCGCGCCGAATGCCAAAATAACTCCCGAGAAAGGCAGAAAAGATAACGGTAAGAACAAAAAGAAGTTCGGCCTCACCAAGACCAACATCTTTTGTGTATACCCAGAAAATAGTTGGAAAAATTGTTAGAAAAGCCATCAGGTAGCTGACCCATTCGAGATCCAGGGCTTTGATGGTAAAGCGTCGGCTTATGCCGAAGTTGAGGTTGAGGAAAACGAGTCCAAACCCCAAAAGGAAAAGGTATCCTGTAGTCCCTTCATAAGCTACATATTGGATATAGCTGTTAGATATGATGATCAGGAGCAGTCCAAAAACAATTGCCCCGGTTACAAATGCAAAGATGCGTTGCCAGTTCGTCATTTTAGAAATTGGTGTTTATTATTTTTCGGAAAAATACCAACAAATACGTGGGAAGCCAATTAGTATTTGTCAGATACGGTGTCCATTTGAAGCCACTGTTCGGGATCCAGATTATTATTGTTTTCACGGATTAAAAAGAAGAGGCTTTCTCCTTTTGGGGATTCGGAATTGCCCGAGAGCCCTACAATATCACCTTGATCTAAAATTTCACTTTTGCGCACCATAATTTGACTCAGGTTACCGTAAGCGGTAATAAATCGGCCGTGTTTAACAACAATAACATCTCCATAACCGGGAATAGGGCGGATGTCAATTACATAGCCATCGTGGACGGCACGGACGGAAGATTGAGGATCGGTAACAATTTCGATGCCGAGGTTTGGCGTCACTGTTCCATATACCGGGTGACGGCGGTTACCAAAGTGCTCCGAAACGGTCCTGCTTTCAACCGGCCAGGGAAGTAGACCTTTGCTTTCAGCAAAGTTGGTTTCGACCTCTTCCATCTCTTCCGCATCCATGAAATTGCGCATCGATATAGGCTCAGAATATTTGGCAACTTCTTTTGAACGCTTTACGTTATCTTCGATTTTTTTTGCAGCGGCCAGTTTTTGTTTACGTTCCCTTTCAAGTGCTAAAAGTTTTTCTTCCTGGGCCTCCCGAATTTCATCTTCTCGTCGGATAAGATCCGATAGGGTGCTGTTAAGCTCTTCTTTTTGTTGCTGAATACTCTGAAGCTCACTTTTTATTTCATCTCGATTTTCCCGGAGGAGGGTCACATTTTTTTCCTGCTGTTGTTTCTTTTCAGCCAACTGCTGTTTTTCTTCACGAATTTCATTGAGCACTACTTCATTTTTTGAACGTGCTTCTTCCAGTTCATTTTTTGTTTGGGCTAACTCTTGTTCGGTTTCCCGAATCTGTGCTGCCTGCCGCTCACGGTAGTTGTTGAACTTTTTTAGATAAAAAGCTCGTACGAGCATTTGATTTATGGAAGAAGAGGAAAAAATTATGGCTAGTTGTGATGTGCGTCCGTGCTTGTAAAGATAACCCAGCGTCTTTTTATAGTTTTCGATTAGACGCTTCAGCTCTTTCTGTTTTTCTTCAAGCGATTGGGCGGTAAGGGATATCTCTTCTTCTACCTGAGATTGTTCCCGTTCTAACTTCGAAATTTTTTGATTCTGAAGCGCAATCAGGTTTTTGAGGTCATTATACTTGCTGAAAAGCGCTTCATATTTTTGGTCTGCCTGTTGTAGTCGCTGCTCGAACTTCTGTATCTGGCTATTAAGTTGTTCAATTTCTGCACGTGTATTTTTCTGCTGTTCCACGACTTCTTCCCGCATCTGCTTGAAATCCTGCATGACTTGCACTTGTGCAAAAGCCAAGTCACAGGAAAAAACAATACAAAGTATAAACGGTATGGATTTCCAGATTTTTTTCATTGATAGTAAGTGCGAATATCGTCCGGTAGATTAATAGTTAAGGAATCCAAGGCAGGATTTAATTCCAGACCTGTTAGTTGTAAAGCTACTTTCGATTTTCTCTCAGAACCAAAGATACTAATTCTTCGCGGAAGGGTGAATCCTTCTGTCGACGTATAGGCATCGTACGTAATCCGAGAATAAGGGAGTTCAGAGTTTTTAGGCTGGTCGATCTGTTGTATTAAGCCGGATTCTCTTTCAACATAAACTTCGGTACCTGACGATAGCCGAAGCAAGTAAAGTTTTTCATTTTCCAAAACGGTTTCCACCTCTTTGGGGGAAACCGAGTAGTTGATCATATCCAGAATATTAAGCGAGGCCAACCGGTTGATGCGGTCAAGCTTACCGTCACGGATAGAAATCTTCCGCGCAAACTCGTCGATCTTATTATAAACGAGCAGCGTATCGCCGTCGGTGAGCAGCTGTCCGCCTTCAATGCCAATACCGTTGCGTACCGTTACCAAGCTTTTATCTTTATTACTTGAAAATAGTATCGTCACCCGTTCGTTATTCCCCGGCTCGCTGACAATAGCGCGTCCTTTTCCTTTTATGGATTGGAGGTCGGCAGAGTAATCTGGGATCGAATTGATTATGGTTTCGGGATCGGTAGAAGAGGGACCAAAGTCGCCGCGGACAACTTTTTCTGATGTTGAGCACGCTGCGAGCAACAGGCTAAGAAATCCCAAAATAAAAAGACGCAGGGGTTGTAACAGTGAATTCACTTATTCGGATAATTTATCTTTTAGATGAGTGCGAGTAGAATCTTTTTCAAGTGCCTTTTGCCACCATTTTTTAGCTTCTGTAGTTTTATTAAGCTTATTGAGAATATCGCCCATATGTTCCAGCACTACAGCGCTGGCTTTTCCCGTATCAATTGCCGACTGAATATATTTTTGAGCTTTTTTAAGCTCACCCTGCTGATAATATACCCAGCCGGCGGTATCCAGAAAAGAGGCATTTTCCGGGTCAATTTCGACCGCCTTAAGAGCCATTTCTTCGGCCTTGGACAGCTCTTGGTTAAGCAGGGATAAATAAAAAGCATAGTTGTTCAGGATGACAGGATTTTCTGAATCCAGCTCCAGTGACTTCTCATAATTTTTAAATGCGATTTCCCATTTTTCAAGTCCTGCATAAGCATCACCCAACGACCCCCAAATTTTTGCTTTCAAGGGGATGCGAGTGGGCAGGGTTGAGGATTCGGTTAAGCTTTCTACAGCTTTGGTATATTCTTGGGATGAGAGATAAGCACTGCTCAGAAAATACAGGATGATCGGATCCTGAGGAATCTGTTGCGCCGCCTGTTCACCAACGGATATAGCTTCATCGATATTCCCTTCCATCATAAGCAGTTGTAAACGCTGTTGCCAGGCAGTATCGTCTGTGGGGATGAGTGTCGTTAGTCGTTCAAGAGTTTGTAATGCCTGTTCGTTCTGATCGGTCTGGGTGAAGAAATCAGCGGCCAAATCCAGAATTTGACTCGATTCCGTACCGGTTTCAATAAGTTTTTGAAAAACGGTACTTGCAGCATCTCGGATGTCATTGTTTTGTCTGTCTGAATCAAATTTAGAATAAAGGTATCGGCCGATTTCGAGCTTAGTATTCTCTCCTACGGATGAATCTGCAACAACATTTCCAAGCGTGATGCCTACGCTGTCCCATTTGTTTTCCGACATATAGATGTCCGACACCATGATCAGGGTTTTGGGATCCGTGCTATTTATTTGAAGTGCATTTTTAAGCACTTCACGGGCTTCCTCAAGTTTATTTAACTCGAGGTAATAATTGCTCAGCGTTTGCAGGGTTGAGAGATTGTCCGGATCGAGTTCACGAATTTTATTCAGCTCAACAATGGCTGAATCCCGCATATTAAGCCGATTGAAATTTTTAAGCTTTTCCAGCCGTATGGTAATAGTTTCTCCGTCCAGCTTGATCAGTTTATTGTATATCTGATTGGCTTTTTCCAGCATATCCGAATCGGTATAGGTTTGAGCCAGCTCAAAAAGAAGGTCTTTGTCATCGGGGTGGTATTCCAACGCTGAGGTAAGTTCGGCAATTGCCGCATCAGTCTTGCCGGTCGTTTGGTAGACCTGTACCAGCTGAAGATAGTGCCACTTATTCTGTGGCTCGAGCTTGATTGCTTGCTTGCTGTAGTATTCGGCATTCTCAAGATCGTTAATCTGTAAGTAAACATCCGCCAGAGCATAGTTAACCCCCGGATGTTCGGGAAGTTTGACATAGGCGGCGGTCAAGAGATCCAGTGCTTTTGGGTACTCTTTATTTTCAAAGGCAGCAATCCCATCGATGAAAGCCATATGGGCTTCAACAATTTCCGTTTCTTCTACAGATTTATGCTGTTGTCCAAAAACCTGAGAAGTACAGATAATGAGTGGCAACAGAATAGCAAGCAGCCCCCGTATATGTAAGAAAAAAGTATGCATGATTTTTAACCAGTTCACTCTACTGTATAGTACAACAAATTGCACTCCATATCAGCTGTAAACCCAATATATTTAGTAGCGATTGGTCAGGCGATGGTTCTTCGCCATCCATTAAGACGTTCAAAAGCGTGTTTCATATGAGAGCCGTACCAACTGAACCATTCCCCTTCTGTCAGCAGCACTCTGGCGGCGGGACACGCTTCTTCTACCATCGCAAGGTGCTTTTCTTTGAAGGGATACGGCTCGCTGCTCAGCAGAACTAAATCAGGATTGTAGTCTTTTAATTCATCCAGATTAAAGGTGGGATAGCGTTTCTCATCGGCAAACACATTGGGCAGGTTCCAATGATTGAGGACATCGTGAATGTACGTGTCGTTCCCGACGGTCATCCAGGGATCTTTCCAGATCATATACGCAGTTCGGAGCGGGGAAAGTTGAGGTCGATCTTTAAGGCGTTTTTGGATATCCGAAATCAGCCTGCCGGCACGATCGGAAACACCCAGTGTTCGTCCCAACTCGTGGATTGTGATTAGCGCATCTTCGATAGTAGCAATATCGGTCACGTTTACTTCAAAATCATCCATCAGCTGTTTAATGTCCTGCGGACGATTTTCCTCTTTGTTGGCAATAATGTAATCCGGGTTTACGTCACGGATTTTATCCAGCCGAGGATTTTTAGTGCCGCCTACAATTGGGATAGTCTCAACTTTTTTCTTGGGATGGACGCAGAAACGCGTACGTCCAACGAGCCGGTCTCCCAACCCTAAATCAATAACCAACTCGGTTAAGCTGGGCACCAGGCTAACAATTTTTTGATAATCAGGCATTTAAATTTCTGTCTGTTCGAAATGTGTAATAGCCGGACAAGCTGTCCGGCCTACAATTTATTGAAATCTCTTTACGATCCCTTCCACCTGACGGGCATAACTGCCCCCAAATAGATTGGTATGCACCAGCAACGGATACAAATTATATACATCTTTTCTTTGATTAAATCCTGAAGCCATTGGATAAGCCTCGTCATAAGCATTGTAGAACGCACCCGGGAATCCCCCAAACAGATAAGTAAACGCCAGTTCAATTTCACGGTGCCCGTAATATACCGCCGGGTCATAAATAGTTGCTTGCCCGTTTGCATCAAAAAAATAATTACCGCCCCAGAGATCGCCGTGTAGCAAGCCCGGCTGCTCATTCGGAAAAATATTAGGCAGTTGCTTATACATTAATTCGAAATGCGCTACCGTATCCGAACCTAACTTTCCGGCATCCGTTGCCATTTTAAGCTGTGGCTGCATCCGCTCTTCTACAAAAAAATTGACCCAACTCTCGTGCCATCGGTTTGACTGCGGCAGCTTGCCGATATAGTTGTCATGATCCAGTCCGAATTTTTCTTTATGCTGTTGATGGAGTACAGCCAGCGCCTGTCCAAACTGCTCCGCCGAGTTGTGATTTGCCCCTCCCTCTGTGATAAATTCCTGGAGGAGAAATCCCATGTTATCAATTTTGCCGGTCATAAAAGCTTGGGGTATGCGGATATCAGTTCCGGCTGATTTCAGCAGTTGTAAACCCTTTTCTTCTTTTGCGAACATATCGGGATCAGCTGAACGGTTCCATTTCAGAAAGCAAGCTCGATCGTCATCCAAAACAACCTTTGCGGCACTGTTAATACTTCCGCCCGAAACTTGCTGTGCAGATATTATATCCTGCCCCAGTGATTGACGAATGTGTCGTCGAATAGAATCGGGAATCATTGGTTAATTCCGGATGTGTTGTTCAAGTTCATCCAGCAGCTGTTCGCAACTGCGTTTCACAATCTGGAATACATTCTCAAATCCCTGTTGCCCGCCATAATAGGGGTCGGGAACTTCTCCATTACCCGGCTCGGGATCGAAATCTCGCATTCGCCCGATTTTGTGAGAATGATTTCCATTGGCCATCCGGCGAAGGTTGTTGAGGTTTTCATTGTCCATTGACAAAATTAAATCGTAATAGTCCAGATCAGAAGTCTTAAACTGACGTGCTTTAGAATGGAGAGTGATACCGTATTTGTTTGCGGTGCGCTGGCTTTTGGAGTTTGCCGATTCCCCTTCGTGATAAGCGGATGTACCGGCTGAATCTATCTCAAAGAACTCCTCGAGTCCACGCTCTTTAACCAAATGCTGAAAAACACCTTCAGCCGTAGGGCTGCGGCAAATATTCCCGAGGCAGACAAAACATAGTTTAAAATGATTTTCGCTGGTGATGGGCTTTTCTATGGGGATATCCATTGGTGTAAAAAAATTTCGATATTATTTAAGTAGATAAGGTTCTGTCAATGAGAACACGCACTCATAGTAATCATTTCATTTGTACGGTTTTTCATGTTAATAGTGAATAAAAGGGAAGTTAACGACTTCCCAAAAACAACTTCAAATAAAGGTTTAGTTTAAATCCACTTGCGGGATTTGCTGAGATAAAATGCACTTTGTCCGTGAAACTCTGTTCCATAGTCATATACATCAACCGTCAAGCCTGCTTCAGATATGAGTGAGGAGATGTAATTCTTTTCATACCGAACCACATGCAACGGGCTATTGTATTTTTTAAATATATATCCTTCCGGGTTAATAGAAACATCGGGAACATTTTCTTCAACAAATACAGTAAAGAAAACTTTTCCGTTTGGGGACAGCATTCTTTTCATGTCATTTAAATACACTTTCATAACATAAGGATCCATATTAGTAAAAACGGCCCAAAGATAGATGAGATCAATACTTTTATCTTCAATATTGAACCTGAAACTATCGTCGATTTGTTTTCCACTTTTATGGTAGCGCTGGCTGGCGATATCAAGGTGTTTAAAATGAAAGCTGGGATGCCGGTTTTCGATATGTTTTTGGCACCATTTAATGGAGGGTAGATGAACGTCGAGTCCGTTATATTCCACTGCTCCGAGCAGTCGCAGCAGTCCAGTGACAAGCCGTCCTCTTCCGCATCCGATTTCGAGTATTTGGCTATTCTTGTTGCAGCCTAATCGATCGATTACTCTTTCGGCTTCTGCTTCTGCAGATTGGATATAAAAAGCCGTATCCCGGAAGATATTCGTCCGCAGGTGTTTGGCCGGAATAATGCTCTTGTCGTAAACTTCAAAGTCTTTTGGTGGAAATAGCTTTTTTTTCCAGAACCTGAGGTATTTCCGCATCTGCTTTCATGCTTTTGGGGGAAGCAATGTCTCATTGATTTATATATATAAGTTAATACTAAATATTTTTTTATGCGACCGATTATTAAAATTAGCATCCCAAAATTAGGATTATTGGACCGGTATAAACCTTATTTAATCGAAGGTCCAGTTCGGACGTATTTTGAGATCTTGATGGAGCAATTCTTATTTGTAAATTGCTGCGCCTTTCTTTTTTATAGCCGCAAACAAAAATAAAATCTAATAGATAATGTGATTTGATGTGTTAAGACTTGTATCTTTGGAGTCATTTTAAATGACGGATAGATTATTAAAGAAACTTAAGCTACTGTAAGGTTTGGAAAAACCTTATATTAATAGCTTTCAAAAAAAGCGAATCTGAGAAGGTATACGGCCTTTATGAGTAAACAGTTTGACGAAGTTAAAAAGTTAAATTTTTCAAAGCTCGAAGTTGAGACCCTAAAGTGGTGGAAAGAGAATAATATTTTCGAAAAAAGTCTTTCTACCCGCGATGAAGGGATACCTTTTACTTTTTATGAAGGTCCACCCACGGCGAACGGCAAGCCGGGTATCCACCATGTGATGGCCCGCACTGTAAAAGATATGTTCTGCCGGTATAAGACGTTGAAGGGTTTTCGCGTAGAACGTAAAGCCGGATGGGATACTCACGGGCTGCCGGTAGAAATTGAGGTTGAGAAGGAGCTGGATCTCGAAGGCCGCGAGCAAGTCGAAGAGTATGGCGTGGACGAATACAACAAGAGATGTCGTAGCAGCGTCCTTAAGTATAAGGATTTGTGGGATAAGCTAACGGCCCGTATGGCCTACTGGGTAGATTTAGATGACCCTTACGTCACTTTTGAAAATGATTATATTGAGTCGGTTTGGTGGGCTTTTAAAACGCTCTATGAAAAAGGGCTTGTCTATAAAGGATATAAAATCCAGTGGTATTCTCCGGGGACCGGTACTGTGCTATCATCACACGAGGTTGCTCAGGGTTATAAAGAGGTACAGGATCCCTCTATTTTTGTAAAGTTTCCGTTGGATGACGAAGACAATACGTATTTTCTGGCTTGGACGACTACGCCGTGGACGATTATATCCAACATGGCGCTGGCGGTAAATCCGAATATCGATTACGTCAAGATTGAGCTCTCCGAAGGCGATCGTACTGAGTATTATATCATGGCCAGAGAGTGTCTTAAAGAGGTCATCGACCACGACTTTGAAATTGTTGAAGAGTATAAAGGCCAAGACTTGGTGGGTAAAACATATACTCCGGTTTTTGATTATGCTCAAAATGAGTACGATAAAAATGATGCCTGGCGGTTAATTCCCGGAGATTTTGTTACGACAGAAGAAGGAACAGGCGTCGTACATATTGCTCCCGCTTTCGGTGCCGATGACTATGATATCGGCCAGAAAAATGATATACCTCTGTTTAATCCCATTGATCAAGATGGGAAGTTTACCGATAAAGTACCCGAATTTGAGGGGCAGTGGTTTAAGGATGCCGATAAGGGAATCTCGCGTGCTATCAAGGATAAACACCTGATGTATAAGCACGAAACTTATATGCATAATTATCCGCACGATTGGCGCAAAGGCACTCCGCTGATGTCGTATCCCGTGGAGTCGTGGTTTATCCGAACCACCGACGTGAAGGACAAAATGGTGGACTTCAACAGGAAAATTAACTGGAAGCCGCCAAGTACAGGTGAAGGACGTTTTGGAACCTGGCTCGAGAATAATGTGGATTGGGCTATCTCACGTCAGCGTTACTGGGGATCGCCTATTCCGCTGTGGGTCAGCGACAAAAACCCGGATCACGTGGAAGTCGTGGGCAGCATCGAAGAGTTGAAAAAGAAAGCCGGATTGGCTGATGATGAAGAGATCGACCTCCACCGTCCACACATCGATGAAATTACATGGGAGGGCCCTGACGGCGGGACGATGCGACGCATCCCCGATTTGATGGACGTTTGGTTTGATTCGGGGTCGATGCCATTTGCACAGTGGCATTATCCGTTTGAAAACAAAGATAAGTTTAAAGAAAATTTCCCCGCTGATTTTATTGCCGAAGGTGTAGATCAAACCCGCGGATGGTTTTACACGCTGCATGCTCTTGGCACGATGCTTTTTGATCAGCCCGCTTATAAAAATGTAGTCTCCAATGGGCTGGTGCTGGATGAGCACGGCAATAAGATGAGCAAATCTAAGGGCAATACCGTGGAGCCGTTTGAAGTGATTCAGGAATACGGTGCAGATACGGTTCGCTGGTATATGATGAGCAACTCTTCGCCATGGGAAAACTTGCGTTTCAGCGAAGAGGGACTGCAGGAAACGCAGCGGAAGTTTTTCAATACTATTGTAAATACCTACTCGTTCTTTGCCATGTACGCGAACATCGATGGGTTTACCTATTCGGGTTCTCAGATTCCGGTAAGTGATCGGGTGGAGATGGATCGATGGATCATCTCGCGGCTTAACACTACTGTTAAATTGGTGGACGAATACTTAGATGAGTATGAGCCGACCAAGGCAGCGCGGGTTATTGAAAAGTTTGTTGATGAATTGAGTAACTGGTATGTGCGCAGAAATCGTCGGCGCTTCTGGAAGGAGGGCAAAAGCCTCGAAAAACAGGAGGCGTATCAAACGCTGTTCGAATGCCTGATTTCTCTATCAAAACTAATCAGTCCGATCGCTCCGTTTTTAGGTGAGTGGTTATATCAGCGGCTGAACCAGGTCGCCGAATCGGATGAAGAATCGGTTCATATCTCATTTTACCCGACGGTAGAAGAAACGGCCATCGACAAGCAGTTGGAACATCGTATGGAGCTGGCGCGGCAAATTTCCTCGATGGTTTTAAGTTTACGTAATAAGCTGGAAATTAACGTACGCCAGCCGCTGGCACGCATTATCCTTCCGATTGATAACGAAAAAGATCGACAGGCCATTAAGTCGATAGAAGATATACTTTTAAATGAGGTAAACGTTAAGGATATTCAGTTTGTGGATGATGATTCCGGTATCGTCCACAAAACGGCAAAACCCAACTATCCGAAACTTGGCAGCAAGTTAGGTAGTAAGATGAAGCCGGTGGCAGCCAAGGTAGCCGAACTGACGACCGAAGAAATTACAGATTATGAACAGTCCGGATCTATTGAGCTGGATTTGGGTGAAGATGGGATTGTAGAATTAGGCAGTGACGGTCTCGAAATTTCGCGCACAGGACTTGAAGGATGGTCCGTTGAAACGGAGAACGGATTAAGTGTTGCGTTAGATACAGAACTGACCTCTGATCTTATAAAAGAGGGATTAGCTCGTGAATTTGTGAACCGCATCCAAAATATGCGTAAAGAAGCTGATTTTGATGTTGTTGATCGTATTTCAATCGGCTTTAAAGGTTCCGAACAGCTAGAAGAAGCTGTGGAATCCATGGAAGATTATATTAAAAGCGAAACGTTAGCCGAAGAAATTTTAACGCATGAATTAGACGTATCAGACTTTGTAAAAATTTGGGAAATAGGGGACGGCGAATCCACCATTTCCATCAGAAGAAACCCTAACTAAGAAGTGAGTGCATTATGGCATCTGGAAAAAATGATACAAATAAGGACCGAGTTTCTCCTTATTCTGATGAAGAGTTGGAGTATTTTCGAGATATAATTATAAAAAAGCGCGACGAAGCAGAGAAAGAGCTTGAATCGCTGCAGAGTTCTTTGCGCGATAGTATGGAGAATGCGAGTGACGAGTCTGCCTATTCATTCCATATGGCGGATGCAGGAACGGATGCGCAGGAGCGTGAAAAAACGTATATGCTCTTTAACCGTACTAAAAAATTTATACGCTACTTGGATGATGCTCTAAAACGGATTGATAATAAGACGTACGGGGTTTGTAAAGTGACGGGGAAAAAGATTTCCAAAGGTCGCCTCGAAGCGGTTCCGCATACACAGTTGAGTATCGAGGCAAAGCTAAAACGACGATAAATAACTTAAGCCTTTTTCACTTGAATCGTACTAGACTAACTGCTTTTGCTGTTCCGGTTGTTGTTGTAGTCATACTTGACCAGCTGACTAAGCATTGGATTCGTCTTTCGCCGGAGTGGCAAAATTTTGAAGTTATCCCAGGCTGGCTGGCCTTCCACTATACGCAAAATCCCGGGATGGCACTCGGCATGCAGTGGGCTTCGACCGAGGTAATCAGCAGTATTGCTATTTTGGCTACCTTCGGGATTTTAACTTACGTGCTCTATAACAAAGATAAAGTTACGCGGGGTTATCTTTTTTGTATGGGATTAGTGCTGGGCGGTGCCTTCGGTAACATCATCGACCGGCTGATTATGGGTTATATTGAATCCTACGGCGGGGTGCTTGAGGGGCATGTGGTCGACTTTATTCATTTCAATCTCACCATCAGCGGCTATCCGGTATTTCCATATATTTTTAATGTCGCCGATATTGCGAT
>CAZYOD010000015.1:12782-18221 GCA_964648635.1 uncultured Balneolaceae bacterium
TAGGATTTGAACTGCCAGTCATTATGCATTACGGATTATCACTCGTCCGTAACAATACTATCGATAAATTCCGGGCTGTGGGGATCGAGTTCATCTAATTTAAGATTATGTCCCATCTTGTCGCGCTTCGTTTTTAGGTAGCGCACGTTTTCAGGGTACGCACCCACTTCAATCGGCACGCGCTCTACCATTTCGAGACCAAAGCTTTTTAGTCCTACGCGCTTGACCGGATTGTTAGTCATCAGTCGCATTTTAGAAACATCGAGCAAACGAAGAATTTGAGCACCCACGCCGTAGTCACGATGATCCGACTCAAAGCCGAGTGCTTCGTTGGCTTCAACCGTATCCATGCCTTCTTCCTGGAGCTTGTATGCTTTCAGCTTGTTGACAAGACCAATGCCGCGCCCCTCTTGGTTCATGTATAACACTACGCCTGTGCCCTCTTTTTCTACCTGCAAAAGTGCTTGGTGCAGCTGCTCACCGCAGTCACAACGTTTAGATCCGAAAATATCGCCCGTCATGCATGAGGAGTGAACACGAACCAGCACCGGCTCATCTTCCTCCCAATCCCCTTTGCTAAGCGCCAGGTGATGATCACCGGTCAGTCGTTCTTGAAAAGCGTGAAGTGTAAAATCCCCATAGATAGTAGGCAGCTTTACTTCAACGATCTTGCGCACCAGCGACTCATTTTTCATCCGGTACGAAATCAGATCCTTAATATTGATAAGCTTCATGTTGAATTCTTCAGCAAGTTCTGCCAGATCCGGAAGCCGCGCCATGGCTCCGTTGTCCTTCATAATTTCACAGATGATTCCCGCAGGTTGAAATCCAGCAAGTCGGGCTAAGTCAATTGCTGCCTCAGTATGTCCGGCGCGACGTAATACACCGCCTTCGACACCAATAAGTGGGAAAATATGTCCCGGACGTCGAAAATCCCCGGGCTTGGCATCTTTTTTAATCATCTCTTTGATCGTATTCGAGCGATCGGCAGCAGATATGCCGGTGGTGGTCAGTTCTTTGTGATCTACCGAAACCGTAAAAGCGGCCTCGTCGGGATCAGCGCCATCCGTAACCATATAGTCGAGGTTGAGCGAATAGGCTTTTTCCCGGGTGATGGGAGCGCAAATAAGTCCGCGGCCGTATTTGGCCATCAAATTAATAGCTTCGGGGGATACTTTTTCTGCCGCCATGACAAAATCGCCTTCGTTTTCACGATCTTCATCATCTGCTACAACTACAATGCGTCCTTCTTTAATATCTTCAATAGCCGATTCTATGCTATCGAATTTGATGTCACCGGACATAATAAATTGGTGGGTTAATTAATCTTGATTGGGATTTACATCCGTAATAGAACTTTTCTTGAACCGCGCTTTCACGCCGCTGTCAATTTCCGCCAAGACGGTGTCCTCATCAACAGTAGTTACCTTGGCAATCATTCCTCCTGAGGTGACAATCTTGTCGCCCTTTTCCAGGTTATCTACCATTTGTTGGATCTCTTTTTGGCGCTGGCTCTGGGGACGAATAATGAAGAAATAGAAAATAAGTAAAATAGCACCGAAGAAAATTAGGTTTGTCCATCCGCCACCTTCGGCCCCGCTCATCAATAATAATGCAGTGTTAAACATGAAATAATGTGATTTGAGTTACATACAGATAGTTAAAAATAGCTCCTAAAGATAGCATTTTTGCAGGCGTGCTCCAATTTTTGAAAGGTCTCTAAACAGCTCTGTACGAGGTAGAAGGGTATTAATCTTCATGAAACTTTTGCGCGGATTCTGCATACTCTTTCAAAATATCAGCCGGTGTGAAGCGGGCACCGAGAATTTCTTCAAATTTCTCCAGTCGGTTAACAATTGTATTGGCTCCCTCTCTGTCGATATAGCGAAACGGACCCCCGAGGAAAGGAGGGAAGCCCAATCCCAACACAGCTCCCAAATCACCGTCAGTGGGATTGCGCAAAATACCCTCTTGCAGGCACCACGCCGCTTCGTTGACCATTGTCAGCGTCATTCGCTGCTGCACCGTTTTAGCATCCATGGATGTGCGCTTGGGGCCTCCAAAAAATTTATAGATTTCTTTATTGGGTTCAGCTTTTTTAAGCTTGCCGTTTTTCTCTAAGTATCGGTAAAACCCCTTCTTATTCTTTCGGCCTTTGTAGCCTTCCTCAAAAAGTTCAGTCGGTTTGTTACTGGGATGGACTCCGCGCTCGGCGAACAAATCTCCGAGCACCTCAGTAATATGAGCGGCTACATCAATGCCTACTTCATCAAAAAGTGATGCGGGTCCCACCGGAAAGCCAAAATTTTTCATGTGTTTGTCAAGCTCTTCAATGGCTATGCCTTCTTCCAGCAGCATCAGCGCTTCGTTCATAAATGGCGACAAAATTCGGGTGGTGTAAAAACCGGGACCGTCATTGACGACAATTACATGTTTCCCTTGGCGGATGCCCACTTCGCGGGCCGTGGCCGTAACCCAATCTGCGGTTTGATCAGTGGTAATAATTTCGAGCAGCGGCATCTTTGGGACGGGCGAAAAGTAGTGCATACCGATAACCTGTTCCGGTCGTATTGAGGCTTCCGCGATTTTATGGATCGGCAGAGATGAGGTGTTCGAAGCAAAAATGCAGTCCTCCGATGTCTGGCTTTCTACTTCTTTAATAATTGATTGTTTAAGATCCAGATCCTCAAAAACAGCCTCGATAACCAGATCCACATTTTTAAAACCCTTATAAGTTTCGGTGGGTGTCACCAAGCTTGAAATACGATCTCGCTCAAACGAAGAGATAATATGTTTCTTACGCTTGCTTTCCAGATTTTTCCAAACTGATTTTTTCCCCTTTGCCGCCTGATCCACCTTTTGATCTTTCAGAAGCACCCGGTAGTCGTTGTTCACACTCACATCAGCTATTCCTGAGCCCATAAGCCCGGCTCCCAAGACACCAATTTTTTGAACATTTTTCGTTTGGTCTTCTTTGGGATTTTTTTTCGCTCCCTGCATCGCAAAAAAGAGATTAACCAGCGCTTTTGATTCAGGCGTAGCAGCCAGCTTACCAAAATTTTCGGATTCCAGTTTCAATCCCGCTGATAAACCATTTTCGTATCCCTCTGCAACACAGTCTATAATTTTATCCGGGGCCGGATAGTTGCCCTTGGTGTTTGATTTCGCACGTTTTCTAGCCTGAGAATAAATTATCTTGCGCAGCGGACTCATCCCCTCCATCAGTTGGTGGGCCAGGCTCCGTTTGTCCTCCCGCTCGAATTTGCCGGAATTGATCTTTTTGACCGCTTTTTTGGCGGCTGTAAGAATAGCATCCTTATGAGTAAGCTCATCCACCAGCCCCATCTTATAAGCCTTTCTGGGGTAAATATTCTTGCCTGTCAGCATATAGGTTAACGAATTTTGGATGCCGATCAATTTCGGCAGCCGTTGTGTGCCACCGCCGCCCGGAAGTAATCCTAGTTTAACTTCGGGCTGTCCCATAACGGTATCGGAGTGCTCCGAAGCTACGCGATAATTGCAGGCCATGGCTACCTCAAGTCCCCCACCAATACAAGAGCCGTGAATAGCCGCCACTACCGGTTTGGGGTAATGCTCGAGCCGAAGCAACAGCTTATTTCCTGTTTGACTAAGTTTCTGGATCCCCTCGGGCGCCTGCTTGTTTTTCAGCATTTCCACATCGGCTCCGGCAATAAAGTTACTTTCTTTTCCGCTAATGAGTACGACACCTTCGATGGAAGCGGGGTCCAAATTTTCCAACAGATCTTGGAATTCGGCAATGAGTGTTTCGTCGAGCTTATTTACTTTTTCATCCGGCTGGTCAAGAGTAACAACCAAAATGTTGTTTTGCATTTCTGTGGATAGATAACTCATGATACTAGGAATAGTTTATTTAGAATTAGCCGTCATAGCGTTCCAGGACGATTGCATGTCCCTGTCCGCCGGCCGCGCAAGCAGCGACAAGAGCCAGAGTGCCGTCTTCGTGATAAAGTCGGTTAGCTGCTGTTGTCACTATACGAGATCCCGTAGCCCCGAAAGGGTGACCCAGTGAAAGCGATCCGCCCCAGCAGTTAAATTTTTCCATCGGTATGTCGCCGACTTTTTTGTCGCGATTTAACTTTTCTTTTGCAAATTTGTCAGAGTTGAGTGTCTTTAGAACGGTCAAAATTTGTCCCGCGAATGCTTCGTGAAATTCAAATACATCGATATCAGAAAGATTTAGGTTCATCATATCCAATACTTTGGGTGTGGCGTAGGCGGGTCCAAGCAGAAGTTCTTCTCCGGGATCCTGTGATACATAAGTGTAAGCTCTCAAATAAGCCTTGGGAGTTAGGCCGCGCTCAAGAGCTGTTTGCTTTTCCATGATGAGCGAAGCAGATGCACCGTCGGTCAGGGCAGAGGAATTGCCCGCCGTAACGGTACCATGCGGTTTGATAAATGCGGGACTTAACTTCTCCAGTTTTTCCATCGAAGTGTCCTCGCGAAAAGTGTTATCGTATTCTATCGTTTCAAACTTGGGGGGAATAGCAGCCGGCAGTAATTCCTGATCAAGTAATCCTTCGTTTGTTGCTTTAGCTGCCAGCTGGTGCGACCGTAGTGCATATTCATCCTGTGCCTGACGGCTGATACCGAAGTGGGCGGCCATCCGGTCTGCGCTTTCTCCCATCGTTTCCCCCGTAGAAAATTCAGATATTGAGGGAGTTTCCGGAAGCAGATCGGAAGGACGCAGTCCCTTGAAAAATCCAAGATAGTCGCCCGGAGATTTATACTTGCGGGTATCGAGTAATTTTTGACGAAATTTTTTTCGAAATCGGATCGGGATGTCCGACATCGTATCGGTCCCGCCGGTTAGTACAATTTTGGCTTGTCCCGAGCGGATCAGATCTACTGCCGAGGTAATGGCCTGATTGGATGAGATACAGGCTTGTGTTACGGTATGAGCCGGGACAGAGTTGGGAATACCCGCACCAAGTGCTGACTCCCGAGCCACATTACTAGTGTTAACATCTTGGATTACCGTCCCCATGATTACCCGATCGAGATCGTTGCCGTTTAGCTCCGAGCGGCTGATAAGTCCCTCAATTGCCAACCGTCCCAGATCGTAAGACATGAGCTTTTTGTATCCCGTGCCCGAACGCTGAAAAGGAATGCGGGCTCCGTCAACGATTACTGCTTCAAACCGAGAGGTGTTCTGTTTTTGGTCGGTCATGGTAAAATATACTTGTGATGGAAAAATAAACCAGTTCGAATGCTAAGATGGTTGATTGACGATCTTAAATCAAGATAAAACTTAACAGTGTTAACCAAACGAAAAAATCATCCGGGAAAAGTAGCGATTATTGTTTTGCGTGGAGAAAGAATATCCGTATATTTGTGCTCTCAAAATGGGCGCTTAACTCAGCGGTTTAGAGTGCTTCCCTTACAAGGAAGAAGTCGCAG
>CAZYOD010000016.1:0-17834 GCA_964648635.1 uncultured Balneolaceae bacterium
TTAACAAAGTCTGTGAAATGTCTTCTTTAAAAATGTCACGGAGCAAAATTTCTATTGGGTAATATCATTGGTGGAAACTTTAAATCCCAAAAACAAATTAAGTTATTAGACATGCATAATTTTTATTTATAAGCCAATTTTATTCAATAACTTATATAGTAACGACTATTTGAAGAGCCGCTTTACTTACCGTTAACTTAATAGTGTACATCATGATTAATTTTCTATCAAAATCATTTCGTCAACCCGCGCTTCTGTTTACTCATATCCTAACGGCCCTCACTTTTTTATTTATCAGTAATACCTATGCTCAGGACCTTGATGTCCCCTATGTTCCCACTCCGGAGAACGTAGTTGAGCGCATGTTGGATCTCGCTGATGTACAACCTAGTGATTACGTTATTGATTTGGGTTCCGGTGACGGACGCATTGTTATTGCTGCCGCTAAAAGAGGAGCCAACGGCCATGGCATAGATCTCGATCCCAAGCGGATTGAAGAAGCTCGAAAAAATGCATCAAGGGCCGGTGTGGATGATCAGATCATGTTTATGGAGGAAAATATTTTTGAAACTGATTTCAGCCAAGCTTCGGTTATTACCATGTACCTGTTGCCCTCCGTTAATAAAAAGCTGCGCTCTGTACTTCTTGATAAACTGTCACCGGGTACAGAGGTGGTTTCCCACAGTTTTGATATGGGAGACTGGAAAGCGGATAAAGAGGTAGTTCTTAACGGTGAAAACGGCATCGGTACTCATGATGTATATTATTGGATAATTCCCGCCAAAGTTGAGGGCAACTGGAAATGGACTGAAAATGGCAATCAGTTTTCCATGGATATAAAACAAAACTACCAGGAAATTACCGTCAATCTTTCGGATGGCAACGGTTCTGCGTATGATATCAAAAAAGCAAAACTGCAAGGACCGCGAATCACCATTCAAGCAGAAAATGGAAATCAAAATTACATATTCAGTGGCCGCGTTGAGGGAGATACCATTAACGGGATGATGCAAAATCATAACGGCGAAGATAAAACATTCTCTAAATGGACGGCATCTAAATAATTTTGCTGCATTTGTATTATTAACTTACCTCGATCTACATGGATAAATATGATAGCGGTCAGCCCCTTAAAGTATTTACCAGTCTGAGCGCTATTGCTGTTGTTGTCGGAATTGTAGTGGGCATTGGCATTTTTCGGCTACCATCTATGGTGGCCCAAAATTCTGCTTCTGAGTTTGAATATATAGCTTTTTGGGTAGCGGGAGGCTTTATTTCAATCATCGGGGCGCTTTGCTATGCCGAGCTTGCCACCAATAAGCCCGACGCCGGCGGTGAATATTATTTTCTTAGACAGTCCTTTGGCTCCTTTATAGGGTTCCTTTTTTCTTGGGGCAGGATGACTGTCATTCAAACGGGATCAATAGCTTTGGCTGCCTTTATTCTGGGGGATTATGCTTCGGTTATCTACAATCTGGGCCCTTACAGTTCAGCCATTTACGCAGGAATTACTATTATTCTTCTTACCGGGCTCAACATCCTGGGGACCCGGCCTTCCAAAAATGCACAAAATATGATGACCAGCCTAATTGTGGGGATCCTTCTGATCAGCGGTATTATGGGACTCATAAACGGCCCCGAAGTTACAGAAAATCCATCCGGACCAGTCAGCAGTTCGGCCGGTGCAGCAATGATTTTTGTCCTCTTAACATACGGTGGATGGAATGAAGGAGTTTACCTATCAGCAGAAATAAAAAATGTACGCCGAAACATGACGCGTGTTTTACTGATAGGATTAGCAGTAATCACTCTGCTTTATGTGTTAATAAATGGAGCTTACCTTCAAATACTCGGTCTGGAACAGCTCCGCACTTCTGATACAATCGGTGTTGCCTTAATCGACAAAATTGTTGGTGCCAAAGCGTCATTTGTAATGGCGGTTGTGGTAATTATTTCTGCACTTTCAACGGCCAATGCGACAATCATTACCGGTGCTCGTACCAACTATGCGCTGGGACGCGATTTTCCTTTGCTCAAATACATCGGTCATTGGAACAGATCATACAATGCCCCCATTAATGCTCTGCTGGTACAGGGTGTTATCAGCCTTGGCTTGGTGTTTATAGGAGCTTTTACTCAAGAAGCAGTGTCTACTATGGTGGATTATACCGCTCCCGTATTCTGGTTTTTTATTCTGCTTACCACTGCTTCACTATTTGTTTTCCGGAACAGAAATGAAGTAAGCGCAGATTCTTTTAAGGTCCCTTTGTATCCCTTTACGCCCATCCTATTTATTCTTGTTTGCCTGTATCTTCTCTATTCAAGCGTTGTCTTTACCGGATGGGGTGCTACTGTCGGCATCGGAATCTTGGTGCTGGGCCTTCCGGTCTACTATATGGCCCGTAAAAAAACGAAATGACAAAATGGAATCAGCCAAAAGCTGTCCTCAAGATCATTCGAATTAACTTATTCTATATTAGCAACTCCCCTGCTAATCCCGTATTTTTGGCACCCTGTTAAAGTAATATTTTGCTCAATCAACAGAGGCTTTGTGTGAGCCGGCGAAACGTTGAATTTCATGCGAACTATTCGGTATGATGTCAACGTGTTATCAGAAAGTTTAACCTAAAAAAATACTGCATTGGAAACTGAAGCAACTGCTCGTTCTGTCAGCGTAGAAATACTAAAAGACTTCGATGAAAACAGTGTACTCGACTATTCACGTGCGGATGAACTTGAAAGGCGCGATCGTGCAGAAGTACGAGAGTATGTGCAAAATATCTTAAGGCGTCGCTCCTATCTGGATTTTCTAATTGATCATTTTTCCAATGTAAAGATCAATGAAATGAAATCCAGCCTTAAAAATATTCTGCGGCTGGGTATTTATGATATGATCTTTATGGACAGTACGCCTGATTATGCAGCTATCAATGAATCAGTGGAGATTGCCAAATACAGCTTGGGCTCACGAACCGGCGATCTTACAAATGCTATCTTGCGTAATCTTCAGCGTGATATTGACAACCTGCCAAAACCCAATTTTGAAGACCGTACAAAACTTGTAGCAACAACCTTTTCACATCCGGAATGGTTGGTAAAACGATGGAGTAAGCGGTTCGGTGAACGCGAAGCCTTCCAGCTGATGCAAGCCAATAATAAGCGGCCGGTTTACTATGTACGAGCCAATAACCTGCGCACCAAAACGGAAAACTTTAAACTTCGGATCACCAAGCACGGTATCGATATCGAGGAAAATGACTGGCTGCCGGGATATATTAAAGTTGACAGCGTGGCTCCATTTATTTCCAAAAAATGGCTGGATAAAGGATTTTGCCAAATCCAGGACATTGCCGCCGGCTTTGCCCCTCACTTGCTGGATCCCCAACCGGGCGAATCCATTTACGATCTGTGTGCAGCCCCCGGAACCAAGAGTGTTGTCATGGCTGATCTGATGAATGGAGAAGGAGATATTTTAGCCGTGGATATTTCTTCGGACCGGCTTGGTAAGCTGGCTCAAAGTGCCCTCACCTATCACGCCGAAAATATTCGCGTACGCCGTGCTGATGTCACAGAAGTAGAACTCGACAAAGTTGACGGGGTTTTGCTCGATGCCCCCTGCACCGGCACAGGTGTTCTCAGTAAGCGTGCCGACCTACGCTGGCGCCGGGATGAAGAGGGACTCAAAAATGCGGTAGAGCTTCAGGCTAAGCTTTTAGACTCTGCCGCCAAGATGGTCAAAAAAGGCGGACGTCTGGTGTATAGCACCTGCTCTCTTGAAGAGGAAGAAAATATGGAGCAAGTAATGAACTTCCTGGATCGTCATGATAATTTTGAACTGCAGACGGTCGAAGGCTCCATACCTGAAGAAGTTATGGTTGACGGCGGATTTGGATATCAAACCTTCCCGCATAAACACAACTGCGACGGACACTTCGGTGTAATGTTAAAGCGAACGAAGTAAATTAAAACATTATTTTCCTGAACTTGTATCAGGATTTGTTTCATCCCTCATTTTTTCTGCTTCCGTAGCTCCGCTGCGGAAGCTTTTTTTATTACAATTTCCAATCCCAATGCTGTTCTGGAAGTCGGACGGATTCTCCACAAACCCTATGGGGCATACAACCTTTATTTATTCTTCTTATTCGTTCCGCAGCAGAGCGACGGAACGAGATATGCCATCTGAACTCCTACTTCCATGGCTCCGTTGCGGGAGCTTATTTATATTTTGTCGACTTTGGACAATAAAACCAATCTCTAAAACCACTCTACATCTTCTTTCCTTTTTCGTATCTTTCCCGCTTTACATACAATCGAAATTCTAAACCGAGCTTTCGCTAATTTTGGATACATCGACATCCCTTCAGAATATTCCCAAACATTTTGATCCCGGCAGCATCGAAGACAAGTGGTACAGCTTCTGGGAGGATAACGGCTTTTTTCACTCTGAGCCCGACGACCGCGAATCATACACCGTCGTCATCCCCCCGCCAAATGTTACGGGTGTGCTGCATATGGGACATATGCTTAACAATACCATCCAAGATGTGTTAGTTCGCCGAGCCCGCATGAAGGGTAAAAATGCCTGCTGGGTTCCGGGTACCGACCACGCTTCTATTGCCACGGAGGCCAAAGTTGTTCAAAAACTTCGTAAGGAAGGCATCACTAAGGCCGATTTGACCCGCGAAGAGTTTTTAGAACATGCTTGGGATTGGACCGAAGAGCACGGTGGAATCATCCTGCAACAATTACGCAAGCTCGGTGCCTCCTGCGACTGGGAACGAACCCGTTTTACACTTGAGGATGATCTTTACGAAGCTGTTATAGACTGTTTTATCGAACTCTACGAACGTGGTTATATCTACCGCGGAAAGCGAATGATCAACTGGGATCCTGAGGCGCAAACGGCCCTTTCGGATGAAGAGGTCATCCACCGTGAAGTTCAATCAAAACTCTACCACGTTCGGTATGAAATTAAAGACAGTGGCCAATGGGTAACTATTGCCACTACGCGTCCCGAAACCATTCTGGCCGATACGGCGGTTTGTGTTAATCCCGAGGATGAACGTTATCAGGATCTGATCGGCAAAACGGCCATCATCCCTATCGTGGAGCGAGTTGTTCCAATAGTTGCGGATGAATATGTAGATATGGAGTACGGAACCGGTTGCCTAAAAATTACACCGGCCCATGACGAAAATGACTACGAAATTGGTCAAAAACATGATCTGGAAATCATCGATATGCTGAATCCCGACGGAACGTTGAGCGAAGCGGCCGAACATTATGTCGGGGAAGATCGCTTTGAAGCACGGGAGCTGATTATTGAAGATCTAAAAAAGAGTGATCAGCTGGTTGAAATTGAGGAAATGACCAATCAGGTTGGTTTTTCTGAGCGGACTGATGCCATTATCGAACCACGTCTTTCCCTGCAGTGGTTCTGCAAAATGGATGAGCTGTCCAAACCGGCTCATGAAAATGTAATGAACGATAACATCCAGTTTCATCCGGAAAAATTTAAGAATTCCTACAACCACTGGATGGAAAATATTCGCGACTGGTGTATATCGCGTCAGCTTTGGTGGGGACAGCGTATCCCGGCCTGGTATTTCGGGGATGGCAAGGATGATTACGTGATTGCCAAGACGGAAAAGGAGGCGGTTGAAAAAGCACGCGAAAAATCGGGTAAAAATGATCTCTCTGCTGGTGATATTCGTCAGGATGAGGATGTGCTCGATACATGGTTTTCATCCTGGCTTTGGCCAATTACCGTTTTTGATCCGGAATATATCCGCACCGGTGAAGCCAACGAGGAACTGGAATATTATTACCCGACGCAGGATCTGGTAACAGCGCCCGAAATCATGTTTTTCTGGGTCGCGCGAATGATCATTTCGGGTTATGAATTTAAAGAGGAAAAACCGTTCAGCAATGTGTATTACACGGGTATCGTCCGAGACAGCCAGCGACGCAAGATGTCGAAATCGCTGGGGAATTCTCCCGATCCGCTAAAATTGATGAAGCAGTACGGAACCGACGGTGTTCGTGTGGGCATGCTGTTTTCTTCACCGGCGGGCAACGATCTGCTGTTCGAGGAAAAACTTTGCGAACAAGGACGAAATTTCGCCAACAAAATTTGGAATGCGTTTCGATTTCTGTCGATGAACCGTAGCGATGAAACTACACTGGACGACCAGCTCAAAATCAATGAGAATAATCTTGTTGATCGCTGGATGCTGTCCCGTTTGCACGAAACGATTGATGCCATCAATAAGGATATGGAATCTTTCCGGATCAACGAGGCATTGCACAAAATCTATTCGCTGATCTGGGATGATTTTTGTGACTGGTATATCGAGCTTATTAAAGCTGACGAGCCCGGTGCCAGTATTCCCGAGGATCGACTGTCTCGCGGGTTTAATTTCTTTGAGCAGCTGATGAAGCTCCTCCACCCTTTCATGCCGTTTATCACCGAGGAGATCTGGCAGCATATTCGTCCCCGTGACACTGAAGAAGCCATGATTGTAGCCTCTTGGCCGGATTTTGATAAATCTGCTGTTTCCCAATCTGATCAACAAATGTTTAGTAGTATTCAGCAAATGATATCTGCCATCAGAAACATCCGGGCGGAGTTTAAATTGAGTCCCAATGACGAAATCGATCTGCTGATTAATGCTCGTAATATTGAAACTGCAGAAGCGCTGCGGGACAACGAATGGATTTTTAGAAAGCTTCAAGCCATTAACAAATTTGAAGTAGAAGTCGATCTTAAAAAACCTTCGACCTCAGCCTCTGCTGTTGTTGAGGGCACAGAACTGTTTGTTCCGTTAGAGGGATTAATCGACCTTGAAAAAGAGCGAGAACGTATCCAAAAAGAAATTGATAGACTTCAAGGATTTATGAAATCTATTGAAGGGAAATTGAATAACGACGGCTTCGTTAATAATGCGCCGGAGGATGTGGTTCAGCGCGAACGTGACAAAAAAGAAGACACGGAAACGAACCTCGAAAAGCTACGCGGAATTTTAGAGGAACTGGATTCATAACATCCCACCCCGAATTCTCGGGGTTCCCCTTCGAAGGGGAACTTTTAAATCACTCCTTGAGGAGGGGTGCTCCCCGAATTGGCGGGATCGGGAGGTACAATAACAAGAAGATAGATATTTAGTTTTTAGCATTTTATGCCGAAGGAACCGGATTTTATTCACGATTTAAATGACCAGCAAAAACGTGCCGTGCGTCACGGTGACGGCCCCCTTCTTATCGTAGCAGGAGCTGGCAGTGGAAAAACGCGTGTACTTACCTATCGTATCGCCTATTTGATTCATCAGCAGAAAGCGGATCCCAGAGAAATTCTGGCGCTGACATTTACAAATAAGGCGGCCAAAGAAATGCAGGAGCGTATCCAACAGCTGATCGGTGAAGAGGCCCGTAGACTTTGGATGGGAACGTTTCATTCTATCTTCTCTAAAATTCTTCGATTCGAGGCTGAGAAAATTGGATTTACTTCAGACTACTCCATTTATGACACTGAAGATTCAAAAAACGCTATCAAGCAGCTGTTGCGGGAAAACAATTACGATCCCAAAGAAATAAAACCGCGCATTCTACAGCGACGTATCAGTGATGCAAAAAACGAGCTGATTCACCCCGACGAATACAACGAGAAGTTTGTCCACAGCACGCTGGATGATATTACGGCCCGCATTTACCGCTACTACAAAGAGCGGCTCAAGCAGAATAATGCCATGGATTTTGATGACTTGCTCATCAAACCGATTGAGCTGTTTCAAAATAATTCGGAGGTGTTGGAAAAGTACCAAGACCGGTTTAAATATATTCTCATTGACGAATATCAGGATACCAATCACGCCCAGTACAAAGTCACAAATATGCTGGCCAGCAAGTATAAGAATCTCTGTGTGGTTGGAGATGACGCCCAAAGTATTTACTCGTTTCGCGGAGCTGACATCCGCAACATTCTCGATTTTAAAAATGATTACGACGACGCGGTTGAAATCCCGCTGGAGCAAAATTACCGCTCTACTAAAGCGATTTTGAAGGCCGCCGACTCGATTATCAAAAAGAACTCCGGTCAGCTTGACAAAACGCTGTGGACTGACAACGATATGGGTGATACTATCACCGTGCTCGATAATTATGATGAACGGGATGAAGCCAACCGGGTGGCAAATTATATCCAGGAATTAAAAATGCGGAACGGATATGACTTAAATGATTTTGCCGTACTCTATCGCACGAATTATCAGAGTCGTGTTTTTGAAGAAACTTTTAGGCGTAAAGGCATTGCGTATCAGCTGGTGGGCGGATTGTCATTTTACCAGCGCAAAGAAATTAAAGATGTGCTGGCATACTTAACGCTGCTTATCAACCCCGATGATGACACTAATTTAATGCGAATCATCAATGAGCCTTCCCGGGGAATTGGCAACAAGTCAATGGCAGATTTGATGGCCCAGGCACGCAAGACCAATCAGTCGCTTTGGCGCATCTTGGAAAATGTAGAAGAAGCCGATGTTTATAAGCCCGCCGAAAATAGCGTCAAAAAGTTTGTAGCAATGATCCACGAACTTAAGCGCGATCTGGGCAGCAACAAATCGCTGGTGGATGTGACAAAAAAAATACTCGATAGGTCGGGATACATGAAATCCCTTGTCGAAGAAAATTCGCCTAAGTCAATGACCCGCCGCGAAAATATTTTGGAGCTGCAAAATGCAATTTCCTATTTCGAAAAAAACAATAATAATCCGTCGCTAAGCTCCTTTTTGCAGGAGATTTCACTCATCACAGACACAGATAAATACGATGAGGATAAACCGGCCGTTACCATGATGACTGTCCATGCGGCAAAGGGACTCGAATTTCCGGTCATTTTCATTGTGGGATTAGAGGAGGAGCTCTTCCCCGTGGGTAGCCGCGATAATGAGGATGTAAATATCGAAGAAGAACGACGGCTTTTTTATGTCGCGATTACGCGTGCTCAAAAAGAACTGTTTTTCAGTCACTGCCGCAGCCGCTATAAATACGGCGAAGAGCAGCGTAAAATGCGCTCTCGTTTTCTTGATGAAGTAAGTGGCGATGTGGTTCGTACCGAAACCGGATCCACAATCAAACAAGATAAAAACAGTTTTTCCGGAGATAAGGAGTCGACTTCCTCAAACGGCAATACACAAATAGAATACGACTGGAAAAAACCGCTCTATAACAAAAATAACCGATCTTCTAACAATACAACCATTCATTATGACAACCCCGATGAAGATCCGTTTCAAGTTGGTGCTAAAGTTGAGCACAACGTTTTTGGGCGGGGGAAAATCATTAGTCGAAAAGGTAAAGGACATAACACAAAAGTTATTGTATTTTTTAAAGACCGAGGACGTAAAACATTAATGCTTCGGGCAGCAAAACTTCAGGTTGTAGGCTAACCAACGCAGATGGCAAAGCTTAGGTTTTTCACTTTTAGTTATGTGCAGTTAACATCAGGCATTTTACTTTGTCTGTTGATGGTCATCGCTGCATCCGGCTCGCTGCAGGCCCAACCCGTGTTAGGTGGACAAAACACAGGACTTGGAAGCGGCGGAACTGCTTATCTAACCGGAATCGAAGCAACATTTTGGAATCCGGCCAACCTTGCAATCAACGATCGACACGGTATAGTCCATGTAGGAATTGGGCAGGCGGGAATCTTATATGAGCCTGTGCTTTCAACGAATGTTGCAGGCGACCAGTTTTTTAACTTTACGGACAGTTTTTTTCCCTATAAACCGAACGCAGCATCAATTGATTTAGCTGACCGGAACTCCATTTTGGATAAAAATTACCCACGCAGCAAAACCGTTTCACCGCATCAAACGCGAGCCGACCTCCTTTTAGGCGGGATTTCCTGGCAGCGAAAAGATGCTGCGTTTTCTCTTGTAGCACGCACCCGTTTTGCTTCTAAGATAGACGTAGGTCGCGGTTGGTACTCAGATGAGTTCATTTCTTCGGGCGATCAGGAAATTCGAGATTTTACACTCAATCAACGAATTAATCAGTTTTTTGAAGTTTCTCTGGGATATGGCCGGGAATTCACGTTTATCGAAGGGTTACTTCCCCGGATCAGCAAATTGTATGTTGGTATTGCTCCAAAACTTATTATATCGGGACCCAGTTTTGATGCCACTTATAATGCACGCTATGTTCGTACTGAAGATGGAAGCTCCCAAATATACACCTCGGATTTCTCCTATCAAACTACCGGCGACTATACACAGATGACGGCGGATTATCTGAATGCCTCAGACCCTCGGACAGCCACTGAAAATAATTTGAACCGTAGTTTTAAATTTCAGGATAACGGCTACGGAGTGGGATTTGATTTCGGGCTCACTTACCTGGTACCGTTAGGCAGTGATCTCAATCTTATCGAAGATGATCCAAAGAATTCGGTGGTTTCTAATTCACTGCGATTTTCATTTTCTGTGAATGACCTCGGTATAATCCGCTATACAGATCAGCCCTTAAAATTATCTTCGCCAACAGATAGTGTACAAATTGCACAAGAAGCTCCACAAGATTTTATGTTTATCGGCTCCGGCGGACAGTATTTAACCTATTTTGAAAATGCTGATGCCCTCCCCAACCCTTTCGAAAATTCAGAAGCCCAAATCGGAAATGAATTTCTTGCCCTACTCCCTACTTCTTTGAATGCCGGCGTACTAATAGATCTTACCCGGCTAAAGTTGTCCGGTGACCTTACGCTTGGCCTTAACAATACAGCCTTCACAAGTACAAAACTGGCTATCCACCTGGGGTTGGAACTTCGCCCTTTGAAATCTGTTCCACTCCAAATGGGAACGCGTTTAGCCCCCGGCTTACCAACTCACATTGGCTTGGGTACAGGTATCGAAACTCGCTATTGGGATTTTAATATCGGTACTCAAATTATCCTTCGCTCTCGAACATTTACATCAGAATTTGTGGGTGGGGCTTTTGCGGGAGTCCAACTTCACTTATAATACAGCACTCTTACTGCCAAGCTGTCAATGAAAATCCGCTATATGCATACATTTTGCTATTTTGCCAGTATATGTGACTAATTGGTAGGCTGGCAAAAATTGGCTCCTTATTTGCATCACTATAATACAACATTGAAAAACCTTGATTTAAAATTTTTTATTCATGAAGAACATCTTCAATAACATGGTAAATCTTGAGGATATTCAGGACCAGTTTGATGATTTTGAACAGGCAATTCCTCTCATGTCAGAAGAAGAGGAAAAGGAATTAACTCAGTCTGAGGTCCCTGATGAATTACCCATTTTACCGCTTAAAAATACGGTGCTTTTTCCCGGTGTGGTTGTACCGATTACTGTGGGGCGCGATCAATCATTGGCACTGGTTAAAGAAGCGTATGAATCTGACAAAACCATTGGCGTTGTAAGCCAAAAGAATGAACAAGATGAAGATCCCAATGAGGGAGATCTCTTTAAAGTCGGAACAGTTGCCCAAATTTTAAAGCTGATAAAAATGCCTGATGGCAGCAAAAGTATTGTCATCCAGGGTAAAACGACTTTTAAAATTGAGGAATTCCTGCAAAAAGACCCCTATTTCAAAGCAAGGGTTCAGGCCTATCGGCAGGAAATGGACATCGAGGGGGTTGAATTGGACGCCTCCATCCGATCCGTCAAAGAAACGGCAAGCAAAATTGTTAACCTATCGCCGAATATTCCCTCAGAGGCTTCTGTTGCTATCAACAATATCAACAGCCCCAACTTTTTGCTGAATTTCATTTCGTCGAATCTGAATGTTTCGACAAGTGATAAGCAGCAAGTACTGGAGGTCCGCAAATTTTCTGAGCGGATGGAACGTGTGATGGAATTTCTGAATAAAGAGCTGCAAGTACTGAATTTAAGTGAAGAAATTCGTACCAAGGTAAAGTCGGATATCGACGAGCAACAGCGTGACTTTTACCTTCGTCAACAGATGAAAGCCATTCAAGAAGCACTTGGTGAAGACGGCGAACAGCAAGAAATTGAAAGCCTGCGCAAGCGTGCCCGGGAGAAAAACCTGCCGGAAGAAGCCCAAGAAACTGTAGAAAAAGAACTTACACGATTGGAGCGCACGCCTAACTCTTCGCCTAACTACGGGGTCATCCATAGTTACATCGAGTGGATCTTAGATCTGCCCTGGGATGAATTTTCTGATGACAATCTGGATCTGGAAAATGCTCAAAAGGTATTGGATGAAGATCACTATGGTCTGGAAAAGGTTAAAAAACGTATTGTCGAATACTTGGCTGTGCTGAAGCTTAAAAAGGATATGAAAGCTCCTATCCTTTGTTTCTACGGACCTCCGGGTGTCGGTAAAACGTCGCTCGGGAAATCTATCGCTCGGGCGCTAAACCGTAAATTTGAGCGGTTTAGCCTTGGCGGCATTCACGACGAAGCGGAAATTCGCGGTCACCGAAGAACATACATTGGTGCTCTTCCGGGTCGTATTATCCGATCGATGAAAAAAGCAGAAACGGGCAACCCGGTAATTATGCTCGACGAGATTGATAAGGTGGGCTCCGACTACCGCGGTGACCCCACTTCTGCCCTGCTCGAGGTTCTTGATCCCGAGCAAAACGACAGCTTTGCTGACAACTATCTGGAACTGGAGTATGATCTGTCAAAAGTACTCTTTATCGCAACGGCAAACTCCTTGGATACAATTCCGGCTCCATTGCGAGATCGAATGGAGATCATTAACATCAACGGATATACCCTGGAAGAAAAATTACAGATTGCCAAAGAACACTTGATGTTGAAGCAGATTGAAGAAAACGGTCTGACTGAAGACCAAATCGACATTACTGATAAGGCAATTGAGAAAATTATCGATCAATATACACGCGAATCGGGTGTACGCTCACTCGAACGAGAGATTGGCTCGGTTTGCAGGGGCGTGGCTGCGAAGATCGCTAAAGGTGAGGAAGGCCCACACCAAGTAGACGATGACGACTTGCAAGAGTTTCTTGGCAAACGGAAGTATTTCTCTGAAGTGGCTGAACGTACTAAAGTACCGGGCGTTGCTACCGGACTCGCTTGGACACCTTACGGCGGTGATATCCTCTTCATTGAGGCCAGCGTTTCTAAGGGCAGCGGTAAAGTGCATATTACTGGTCAGCTCGGTGATGTGATGAAAGAGTCGGCCATGCTGGCAATGTCGTACTTAAAAGCACATTCGGATAAGCTGAACATCCCGGAAGAGGCTTTTAAGTATTGGGATCTGCATATTCACGTCCCCAAAGGCGCTGTTCCCAAAGACGGACCCTCGGCCGGTGTATCGATCTTCTCTGCTGTGGCTTCCATCTTTACGCAGCGTAAGGTAAAAGGAACATTGGCCATGACCGGCGAAATTACTCTGCGCGGACTTGTTCTTCCGGTAGGAGGAATTAAAGAAAAAGTATTGGCAGCCAAGCGAGCCGGTATTGAAAAAGTACTGCTACCAAAGAAAAACGAAAAAGATGTCGCCGAGATCGAAGAAGATGTCTTGGGAGATCTGAAGGTGAAGTATTTGGAGCGTATGGATCCTCTGTTGGATATTGTGCTTGAGGATGACCCTATTCGAAATCCCGCTGAACGATTCAAAGTCAGTGAGGAATATAAAAGCAAGAATGACAAACCATCCAAAGATGCCACAGAAGAAACCATTGTGATGGACTAGATTCATTTAAATTTTTCCAAAAAGCCCGTCTTTTTCAGGCGGGCTTTTTGTATTTGAGGAACATAAATTTAGGTATCGGTTTATAACTTTAGACATAATACAAACCAAGAAAGCGAGGCAGTTATGTCTGAACTAGAGAACATAAAAGTAGCGATTCTGGCCACCGAGGGATTTGAAGAAGTAGAGCTTGCCGAACCCAGAATAGCCCTGGATAAAGCCGGCGCCGAGACTTATCTCATATCTCCGAAAAAAGACTCTATCAGAGCATGGGACCACACTCATTGGAGTGACGATTACAAAGTGGATGTGCCACTTGATGAGGCTGATTTCAACGACTATGATGCCCTGCTCTTACCCGGCGGCGTGCTCAATCCCGATAAGCTCAGAATGGATGAAAAGGCTGTGAGCTTTGTAAACAGTTTTATGGACACTGGGAAACCGATCGCAGCAATTTGTCACGGACCGTGGACACTCATCGAAACAGGTAAACTCAAGGGACGAAGAATGACTTCCTATCCATCATTGAAGACCGATTTAAAAAATGCCGGAGTCGATTGGGTTGATGAAGAAGTTGTTACCGATCGGGGTTTAGTAACGAGTCGTAACCCCGATGACCTACCAGCATTTATTGATAAGATGAAGGAAGAATTTCGCGAAGGAGTTCACAAAAAAGTGGCCCGTCACTAATCAAGCATTAAAACATGGAAAGTCACCTCGATTTATCGGGGTGACTTTTTTATTTTAGCTTGGATTAATTATTAATAACAACTAAGTAAATATAATTTGGCGCAAAAAGGACGAGTCGTAGAATCAACAGGTAGTTGGTACGAAGTATCCTATGATGAAAACGGGGGCTTGCAGACGATTAAATGTCGACTGCCCGGACGATTTCGCCTTGATGAAAATGATCTCACTAATCCTATTGCCGTAGGTGATCATGTAGAGTTCGAAATTAATGATGACGGTTCAGGAAGCATTGAAAAAATAAATGACCGGGAAAATTATCTCATCCGGCAATCGACTCACCACCAGCAGGGAAATCAGATCCTTGCCTCCAATATAGACTGTGCTTATGCCGTGCAGGCTGTAAAAAAGCCCCGTTTCAAACAGGGCTTCCTCGATCGTTTTCTGGTATCGTGCGAAGCCTATCAGATCTCAGCCGCTGTTATCATTAATAAAATGGATCTGGCGTCCGAGAAAGATCTTCTCCGGGTTGATATGATTTCAGATCTCTACGAATCTCTCGGATATCCGGTTATAAAAACATCCATTAAAGATCAAAAGTCTCTCGATTCCCTGAGAGAGAGATTGAAAGATAGAACTTCAGTATTTGTAGGACCATCCGGAGTCGGAAAAACGAGCCTGTTAAATCATATTGATCCAACTATTGATCGCGAGGTAGGTGACATATCTGACTATAATGAAAAGGGCGTCCATACCACTACTTTTGCCAAACTCCTGCCCCTTGCCAGCGGTGGTTACCTTGTTGATACACCCGGCATCCGAGAATTCGGTTTGGTGAACATCGAACCCTGGGAATTATCTCTTTTCTTTCCCGAAATGCTGGAACCGCGTCGCGAGTGCAAATTTAACAATTGTACGCACAGCCATGAGCCCGGTTGCGGCGTTATGCAAGCTTTCGAAGAAGGAAAAATCGATCCTAATCGCTACGATTCCTATCTTAAAATCCTTGATTCGCTTGAAGAAGATTTATAATTAGAGAGTTATCCTCAAATTCTTTAGTATTGCATTAATCTACAGATGGTTAGCAAATCAAAATAAAAATACAGGGATATGAAACTACGATACAAATTACTTACCGTGGGTTTTTTGTTGGGATTTTTGGGGATACAAACCACCGCTTCTTATGCACAAATGGGCGATGTGGGTAGAATCTTACAATCCAGCGCTGATGATGCCAATATCTTGGTGCAGGAATATTTGAAACCATTTGGCAGCGGTTTTGGAGCTAGCCTAAATTCAGGTTGGACAAACACCGCTCGTCCTCATAAGAAGTTTGGCTTTGATCTTACCGTCTCTACAGGATTGGCTACTGTGCCAACCGCTGATAAAACATTTGATATAACTCAAATTGGTCTCCAGGAACTCGAAGTAGAAAACGGCCCCTCTACCCTACAAACCATTAACGGCAATCGGGATGCTCAAACTACTACGCTGGCAGCTTACGAAACAATTAATGGAAATGAAGAGAAGCTCTTTGAATTTGATATGCCTAAAGGTACCGGATTCGGCTATGTGCCGGCACCTGAGATTAAGGGCGCAATCGGATTGATCAAAGATACTGAAATCATGTTCCGCTATGTTCCGCAAGTAGAAATCGGAAACTATGGAACTTTTGATCAGTTCGGCTTTGGAGCAAAACATGGAATTAACCAATGGTTGCCCGGCGGTAACCTACTTCCTGTTGATCTTTCTCTTATGGCAGGATATACCAAACAAACCGTATCAGCCGGTTTTAGCCTAACGGGAGAAGATATCCGGGACCCACAAACTACTGAACCTTATGATGGTCCATCAGACACTTGGGATGGGCAGGAAATCCGAATCCAAACAAATGCCTATACCGTAAATGCGCTGGTTGGAAAAACCCTTCCCGTTATTTCGGTGTATGGAGGTGTCGGTTATGAAGCTTCTACAATGGCAATTGCAACTCCCGGAAATTATCCTACAATTGGAGAAAACCCGGATTTTAATGGAGGGTCAAGTGGCGAAAAACCTCTCATTGTCAAAACAATGCCCTCACCTATTGATGTAGAAATAGAAGGGAAAAACGGTTTTCATGCACTTGCAGGTTTTAGGCTGAAATTTGCTGTTATCCATCTTACTGCATCATATAAACTGGCCAACTATTCAACTTTCAACGCCGGACTCGGAATCAGTTTCAGATAAACCGCCGGTTTAGGTATTCTTAAAAGGGAGTTTTAAGGCTCCCTTTTCCTTTTGATATGATAACTAATCATGTGGGATACTGTTGACTTACTATATCTGTTTGATCTCTTCGGAGTTGCTGTCTTCGCCGTTTCAGGCGCCCTTGCAGCGGGACGAAAGAGCCTCGATTTTCTGGGAGTGGTAGTCATCGCTGTAGTAACTGCCGTCGGCGGTGGAACTACCCGTGACCTGCTTTTGGATCGACACCCAATATTCTGGATTGCCGATCCCATTTATTTGCTGGTAATTATCGTAGCTGCCCTCCTAACAATTTGGTACACTAATTACCAAGATCCGCCCGAAAAAGCTCTTTTGTTTGCGGATGCTCTGGGTCTGGCTGTTTTTACTATTTTAGGAGCACAAATTACTCAAGAAGTAGTATCAAACAACGTCATAATCGTCATCATGGCCGCCATTACCGGTACTGTCGGGGGATTGATTCGCGATGTTTTGAGCAACGAAATTCCTTTTATATTGCAACGTGATGTGTATGCCACCGCTGCCCTAGCCGGAGCAACGATCTACTTGCTTCTGCAATTAACGGTTCTTCCACCCACTGCAAATAAGGGATGCTGGTAGTTATCGGATTACGATTAGCAGCCATCCAATGGAATCTGCACTTACCCCGTTTTAAATTGGAAGAATAACAGATTTAGTTATACTAACTCATGGATTAACTAAAAACTACTATTATGAGATATTTAATTTCATCTATTATTTTCTTCTTCAATTTTACAATTGGAGGTGTGAATGCTCAGAACATCACCCAATTTGATTTTGCAGCTAACATTGAAGATCGTCAGCCTGTGAGTGTAGATACCGCTTTTACCGCTGATGTGGGCAAAGTATTTTGTTTTACCCGCATCGAAGGAGCAGCTGATACTACCCAAATTGCTCACGTATGGTATTATAAAGAGGAAGAAAAGGCGCGCATCAATCTGGATGTGGAATCCAGTGACTGGCGCACCTGGAGCTCTAAATCTATCCTAAAAAGCTGGACCGGCCGCTGGCGGGTTATGATAGAAGACAGTCAAGGAAATGTGCTGTCATCTAAAACATTTGTCATTCGGGAGTAGCTGAATTTTAGTGAGCCTTAAGCCAGTTTTTCGCAAGTCCCATATCCACTTTTAAGGGACAAGACAACTCATAAGCAGTTTCCATCAACCTTTTCAGTTGTT
>CAZYOD010000017.1:0-1722 GCA_964648635.1 uncultured Balneolaceae bacterium
TGGAACCGTATCCCACGGCATGATCAGGTGCCAGGTCTCGGTTTTGGGATTCTCAAAGATCCGATCAAAAAGAAAGACAGTCGTCATTCCGCTTATTAACCCTGTCAGCGCCCCAACTCCATTTGCTCGTTTTACCCAAAGAAGCAGGACGAATACTCCCAAAATGGATCCGTAAAAATAGCTGCCTATTTTATTCACCAGTTCGATAATAGATCTGGTTTCGCCCAGGGCCAAAGCGGCCAGGGTAGCTAATATACCCCATAACAGGGTAGTAAAACGGGAGGATTTTAAATACCAAGCCTCGCTTCGATCACGAGAGTCCAGCCGCTTATACCAATCCACAATCGAAATTGTGGCAAGGGCGTTGAGCTCGCTGTCGATACTGGAGAGGGCGGCGGCAAAAATGCCGGCGACAATTAAGCCGATAATACCGATGGGAATTTCATTGAGGATAAAATAGGGCAGGATATAGTTTGTATCGTTCAGGCTCGATTGCGTGATTTCCTCCTGGCGATCCAACTCAGAATTTCGCACTTCCACCAAATGTTGGTCAATATTACGAAGTGCCTGAGCATTTTCACTGTTTTTGTTTTCCAGCAGTTGCATGGCTGCTTCCCTTCGCTTCAGATGAGTCGCCTCATATTCCTGCTGCAGCATTTCTCCGGCCAGTTGCGTTTGTTCGGTTTGGGCTGCCGGTTGTACACTGCGGAATGTCATGGGGGCCGAACCGAAAACGTAAAATACATACAACAGGGCACCCAGCAGCAGGATGAAAAACTGCATCGGCACTTTGGCATAAGCGGTCAACAACAGCGATTTACGCGCATCATTGAGTGATTTTGCCGTCAGGTATCGCTGCACCTGACTCTGATCCGTCCCGAAGTACGAAAGCATCAAAAACAGTGCTGCAATGACGCCCGTCCAGATGTTGTACTTCTCACTAATATCAAAGCTGATGTCCAAAGCATGCAGTTTACCGAGCGTGCCCGCCAGGTAAAGAGAATCAGAGAAATTGACACTTTCCGGCATCTGATACTGAATCCAGTAGAAACAGAATGCGAGTGCAAACATCATCACCGCCATCTGCTTGACGTCCGTACGAATGACTCCGCTAATGCCGCCGACCATAGTGTAAAGCGTGGCAGTAATCCCGATAATTAGAATGGTAGTCGAAAGCGGTAAATTTAGCAGCAACGCCAGTACGTACGAGGGAGCAGCGATGATAATCCCCAAACCGAGTCCGCGAGACATCAGAAAAAGGAAGCTGGTAAACAGGCGGGTAGAGAGCCCAAAGCGTTCTTCCAGCACTTCGTAAGCACTAAAATTTTGGAGTTTGTTAAAAAACGGTACCAACGTGGTGCACAGAATTATCATTGCAAATGGTACCGCCAGGTAGATCTGCACAAACCGCATATCCTCAACGTAAGCCTGCCCGGTCGTGCCAATGAAAGTGATCGCGGAGGCCTGTGTCGCCATCACCGAAAGTCCCATAGCCCACCATGGCATCGAGCGGTTAGCCAGAAAAAACCCTTCTATATTTTCACTATTTCTCCCTTGCCGGGTCCCGTCCCAGATCGTATATCCCAGAAAGACGATAAGAACCAGCCAGTCAATCCAATGCATACTCAAACAGGATAATTAAAAAAGTAGGTAAAAAGCCCCAATAATACGATATAGGCAATGCCAACTCCGAAAACGAGCCAGTAGTTGGGTTTTGATTTT
>CAZYOD010000017.1:1822-16218 GCA_964648635.1 uncultured Balneolaceae bacterium
TCCAGATCGGCTGTCAGCTGTCGACAATAATTCTGGATCTTTTCGGGTTGCCACTTTAAAATCTGATTTAGTGCCTCGATCATCATCGGCACCAGAATAAAGTTACTGCGTTCACCCATATCAAATCGCTGAGCACCGGGCTGGTATTCATCTTTATAATCTATCAATCCGCTGAAATCCTCGCTGTTTTTGCGGACGATCCAGCCTTCTTCGAGTGGAACGCCTTCTTGCAATCTCGGACCAAAATAGCCGAGCGACATCGAATACGGACCCATTAGCCATTTGTATCCTGCGCAGATCAGCGCGTCGGGTTTAATTTTTTGCACATCAATTGGCAGAGCCCCCACCGACTGCGTGCCGTCAATTACAAAATAAGCGTCATGTTTCCGTGCTTTCGATCCGATGGCATTCAGATCAAAAAGCGTGCCGTCGGTCCAGTGCACATTGCCGAGAGCAACCAATAAGGTGTCCGAGCCGATGGCATCCAGCAGATGCTGATTCCATTTCTGCCCGCGATTTTTAAATTCTTTCGGTGGATCAACGACTTTAAGTTCACATTCATGCTCGTCACAAAAACGTTTCCAGACATATACATTGCTGGGAAACTGTTCGCCCGCTATCACAACAGAATTGCCTTTTTGCGGATTGATATTTTTGGCTACCGTAGACAGTCCGTACGAAACGGCCGGCATAATGGCGGTATCCTGAGCATCAGGTGCATTTACGAGCTGTGCATACAGCGACCGGAGGGTATGGCTGTCTTCAAAGAAATGACTGGGAGTGGTTTCCCAGGGACGTCTTTTGCTTTTAATTCCCTTAATTCCCGCCTCTTCAACCGTTTTTAATAAAGGGGAAAGGTATGAGCAGTTAATGTAGTGGTGGTCATCAGGCAGCGAAAACAGGTGCTTTTGACAGTCCATCGTAAGGTTGAATGTTGTAAGTTAAATGTTTTTAAGGGTAAACTTTTAACATTCAATCTTCAACTTTTAACCGATCGATTATCCGAAAACTTTCCGGCCCGAATTGAAAAAGCACATCCAAAATGCAGCACCAAGGTTCAAATCCCTCAAAGTGCTGGTGATATTGGGGATGCTCGAAACAGGGTTCTGCTTTCTGTTCGGACTGTCGCTGGTAATGCCGGCTGTCATACTCCTGGAATATTGTGTCGGCTCCCAATCTTTTGAACAGCAAATCTGGATTCGAGTCGTACTCCGGGATTTCGCTGGCAAGGTGGTACTCAATACTGAGATCCATAAAACGAAACAGCCGCTTTTGAATAAAGAGGATAAATTCCATCAGGTAGGTGTAATCGTAGGCTGATTCCCAATCCGCCTTGATTTCCGGCTCATAAAAGTCGTAATAAATGCTGTTTCGATAGTTATACTCGATCGTTCGAAGCAGCGGCGTAACCCAATCTTCAGAGTGATCCATACGCACATCTTTGACAGCCTTTTTGCGGTCTTCAGTGCGGATAGGAATGTTGATCCACTGGGTGCCCTCGGGGGTACGAATTTGTGCCCGGTGAATGCGGCTCTTGCGAGACCATCGCTCGGTATCCTGTAAGATAATACGATCGGCCTGCAGCATAGTGGCCAAGTCGTACAAATTGGGAGCAAATTGAGGTGTTAAAAGGGCAAGATTCATGAGTGACAAGTAAGGAGTAACAAGTATCAAATAATTAATTTGTAAGGAAAATCCTCAAAAATAGTCTTACAATAAAGGAAAACAATTTGTTAAAGATTAAATATCAAGAGTGGTTGAATAAAGTACCTGAAGACATAACCAATGATGCAGTCTGGAATTTAAAAGTATATCGTGCTGCTTTATTCCTTTCCGATCTTTGTTGGGATGACACACAAGTGATCATAGAAAAGAAATTTTTCTCTTTAGCTGATCAATTGTATAGATCTGCCGGGTCTGTGAGTGCAAATGTAACAGAGGGATATTCCCGAAAATCTCACAAAGAAAAAGCCAGGTTCTATGAAATTGCTTTAGGATCAGCTCGAGAGTGTAAAGGATGGTATTTTAAAAGTCGGCATATTTTGGGTAAAGAAAAAGCATTCCATCGGATAAAGCTGTTAACCTCTATATTAAACTTTTGCTTAGTATGATTAATGAGAAAAGAGCTTCTACTAAAGTTTCGGAAACAGAGATAAGGTATCTGACTGCTGAGCTCGAAAGGCAATTATAAATAGTCTACCACTTCTCACGCATTACTCGTTACGCATTAGCACTAGTGCGGTATAAGCCTTATTTTTCACGGCACTAAACAGAAATTATTAGAAATCAATTGGCAGTTTTATGGAAGGTAGTGTACGCGTAAGATTTGCGCCTTCGCCCACAGGATTATTGCATATCGGTGGATTGCGAACGGCTCTTTACAATTATTTATTCGCCAAAGGAAATGACGGCACGTTTGTGCTTCGCATCGAGGATACTGATCAAACTCGTTATGTCGAAGGTGCCGAAGAAGACATTAAGCGCTCGTTGGAATGGAGTGGAATGAAAGTGGACGAAGGTCCGGAAAATCCCGGTGATGTAGGGCCATATCGCCAGAGCGAACGTAAGGATATTTACGGAGATTACGCCGAGCAGCTTGTGGAGCAGGGCAACGCTTATTACGCATTTGATACGCCCGAAGAGCTGGATCAGATGCGGGAACGTCTGAAAAAATCCGGTAACCCGTCGCCCAAATACGATGCCATCACTCGCATGTCGATGAAAAATAGCCTGACGCTTCCCGAAGAAGAGGTAGAGCGTAAGCTTGAAGACGGTGAAGAGTATGTGATTCGGCTCAAAGTACCGCGGCGTGAGAATGTCCGTTTTGAAGATGAGGTGCGCGGCTTTGTTTCTTTCGAAAGCAAGGGGCTGGATGACCAGGTGCTGCTCAAGTCCGACGGAATGCCTACCTACCACCTGGCAAATGTAGTTGATGATCACCTGATGAACATCACTCATGTAATTCGCGGCGAAGAGTGGCTCAGCAGTACACCCAAGCATATCCTGATGTACGAATATTTCGGATGGGAGCCGCCGAAGATGGCACACTTGCCGTTGATCATGTCGCCCAGCGGCGGAAAGCTTTCCAAGCGAAAAGCCGAGAGCGAGGGCATCCCCATCAATACCAAAGATTATATCGACCAAAAATTTGAACCTGAAGCGCTGGTTAATTTTCTGGCGTATTTGGGATGGAGCCCCGGCGACGATTCAGAGATCCATTCGCTCGAAGAACTCTGTGATCTGTTTTCTCTGGACCGCGTAAGCAAAGGCGGTGCGGTATTCGATTACAAGAAGTTGATCTGGTATAATGAGCATTATCTGCGTGAAAAACCGGCCGACGAACTTTGGCCGCGAGTGCAGGAGATTGCCAAAGAGCACGGTCTCGATCCGGATGAACAGTATATGAAGCAGATTATTCCATTGATGAAGGATCGGGTAAGTAAAGTCGAAGACTTTGTAACGATGGGACGCTTTTTCTTTGAGGATCCCGAAGAATACGAGGACAAAGCGCTCAAAAAATGGAAAGATAACAGTGCAGAGCTACTCGAAGCTTACGCTGAAAAAATCGAAAATCTCGACGGAGATGATTTTGAAGCTAAAACGCTCAAAGATAAGATTAAAGAAGTGATTGAAGCTCACGACGTTGGATTTGGTCCGCTAATGATGCCATTGCGTGTAGCCGTTTCTGGGATGGGGTATGGTCCCGACCTGACACCCACAATTGAGCTGCTTGGAAAAGAAACGACCATTCGTCGTATAGAAACAGCTATTGATAAATTGGGTTAATAGCCATTCAGTTTTCAGTTTAAAACCCTGAGGGTTTCCCCAACTCTCAGGGTTTTTTATTTGATAAAAAAATTCTGGCAAATTATTGCAGAGATTGTATTTTCATGATCAATTGCACACTTGGTGTCGATCAGCACAAGGTTAATCAAAAAAGAATTTCATGAAGCGGAAAGCACTATTTTTAATTGCCGGACTGGCTGCAGTTTTTTTGTTAATAAATTTCGGATACGCTTCTTCCGATGCCGCCCAGGCCGCCAGTGAGTCAGCGGGGCAGGGCATAGAAACCGGCAGTTGGCTCAGCATTTTACCTCCGCTCGTAGCCATTGCTATTGCGCTTATCTTTCGCCAAGTGCTTTTTGCGTTATTTTTGGGGATCTGGTGCGGTGCCTTTTTAGCCGGCGATCTCACCTTCGGTGGAATATTCACTAGTTTTTTTACAGCACTTGATGGTTATATCGTGCCCGCCACCGCCGATGAAAGTCACATGAGCATTATCATTTTTACGATTCTGATTGGCGGGATGGTCGGCATCATCACCGACAACGGCGGCACCCGCGGGGTAATCGAGCGGGTTACTTCGTTTGTCCGTACAAAAGTACACGGACAGTTGATGACTGCCTTAATGGGTTTTGTGGTCTTTTTTGATGACTACGCAAATACGATGGTGGTCGGAAATACCATGCGTCCACTCACTGATAAGCTGCGTATTTCACGTGCCAAACTGGCCTATTTGGTGGATGCAACTGCTGCTCCCGTTGCGACTATTGCTCTTGTAAGTACGTGGATTGGTGCGATGGTTGGATTTATCGCCGATGCCGAGGAAAAGATGCCTAATTTTAATGAGTCGGCTTATGCTGTATTTCTAAATTCGCTGCCGTATAATTTCTACGCTTTTTTTACCATTTTGTTCGTCATTCTTATAGCTTGGTCGGGACGCGATTTTTCGACGATGTTAAAATCACGCATAAACCTGTATAAAGCCAAGCACAACCCGCAGCTCGACACATATAATCTGTGGAAGGATAAAATCGAGGATGATGAAGAGACCAAGAAAGTTTCGCACTGGGCGAATGCGGCTATTCCTATTCTAATGCTTATTTTCGGTACCATTGGAGGATTATTTATCACCGGAACGGGCGATTCGGTGCAGGCCATTATTGAAACCGCTGATTCGTACAAGGCCTTACTCTGGGGATCGCTTATTTCTATCGCGGTGGCTATTGTAATGACCCTTTCCCAAAAATTGCTCAAAGTCAAAGAAATGCTTGAGGGCATGATGGAAGGTATGCACACCATGTTTGACGGATTGCTGATTCTGGTATTGGCCTGGGCGCTCAGTGCGCTAACCGTAGAGCTAGGCACAGCCGATTATCTGATGAGTGTGTTTGGGGAAACACTCAATGCCTTGTGGCTGCCTGCGATTGTTTTTGTGTTGTCTGCACTTACGGCCTTTGCAACTGGATCCAGCTGGGGCACAATGGGAATTTTGATGCCGCTGGTGGTTCCTCTGGCCTGGGAAATTGGCAATAATACCGGATTGCCATACGAAATGACGGCCGAAATTATTTACGCCAGCGTCAGCGCCGTATTAGCCGGATCGGTTTGGGGCGATCACTGTTCTCCGATTTCGGATACGACAATCCTCAGCTCTATTGCCACTCAGTGTGATCACGTGGAACACGTAAATACCCAGCTGCCCTACGCGATGATTGTGGGTGCTATCAGCATTGTTAGTTTGATTGCCATCATGGTCATTGGAATCCCAACTTGGGTGCTGTATCCGGCGGGAATCGCTTTAATAATTGGAATTATCTTCAAATTCGGCAAAACCCCTGATCCCAAAGAATACACGCCGCAGGGCAAAGAAGCCGCCAGCACATCGTTAGATTAACAGCTTGTTCCATTAACTAACTGCCAATCAAAAACTCGTATCGGTTTTCGTCTTCGATATCTAACGTTCCGGGTTTAAATCGTCGCTCTACAAACGTCACTTTATCCGTGTTATCGATTAATAAAATGGTAGAACAACGGGTGCCGTAGCCGTTACTCTTGATGAAAATAGGAGAAACTTTCTTTTCAATCTTCTTTGGAATACCGGTATCCGGTAAAGCGCGATCGGGTGCTTCCTGTTCATCCGCAAGCAGATCAAAGAGTGCATCTTCAGAAATTCTATCATTTTCGACGATTTGGTGTAGCTCCTTTTTTGCTCGTATAATTTTTGGCCAGTCTGTGTTCAGCAGGTGGTTGCTAAGTCCGTATAATCCGGGGTCAAGCAGTCGAATTTCTTCCTGTTGATTAGAATAATAACCCAGCTGATTCAAGGTGCCGGCCAGCAGGCTAAAACCCATATATTGATTCGCTTTTTGATCAACCTGTTGCAGATAATCTTTGGGGTTGCCGTCATGCTTCAGATAATCCAAAACCAAATGTCCGCGACTGGGAGGATTTTCTTTTTGGATTGTGGGATCACGGTAGTTAGTCAATGCCGAAAATGCACCCTGTTTGGTAATGCCCATCCAGGTACCGCCCGCTTTTAAATCCTTACCGGCTAAAACGTCGGGATTGTCATCCCAAAAATCGGCCGCGCGGGTAGGACGATCATAATTCTCATCTCTGTTGGCAGTAAAGATGAGTGGATAATCAGGATGTTGTTGATATGAAAAAGCGATAAGGCACATAAAATGTCAGCGTTTCATTCCAATGAGAATTTTTCGTAACAATTTAGCATATTCGTGCGTGAAGTAATTGCCAGAAAGACTATTACCCGGGTTCCATGTCGATATTAAATAAAAATAAAGCTTTTTCCGTTCGGGATTACCTGTTCATCTCTGTAGGACTACTGGGATTGTTCTGGTTTTTTCTGACTTACGCTTCCAATGAGCCTCGCACTACTATGGATGCTTCTCTGGGTAAACAGTCGGCCACGGTGAAAGCAACACAAATATTGAATAGCCTGGGCTATGGAGCGGATAATTTTAACGCCCGTTCCTATTTTGAAAGCAATGGTAATCTGATTGACAGTCTGCAGGCTCACCTGGGACGACAACAGATGATTTCAACATTTTCTGATTCGCTCCATTCAGGAATATATCCATTTTATTGGGAAACTCGTTTTTTAGATTCCGGGGATCGGGACGCAAATTTAATACTTAAACTTGATGAGGAAGGACGCCTTATTGAATTTGTAAATTCCAAAGAAGTACTACCCGACAATCCCCTCAACAAGGAAGCATTAGTAGGGGCATTTAATACAGACGGTGCCCTTCAACTCTGGACATCATTGCCGGATTCAGCCTGGAAGCGCGCGTTAAGTTTTGACTTGGAAAACTATACCTCCTCCGGGGAAGACCAATTTAAGGAACAACCCAGAGAGTCATCTCCTCATGGATTTTCCAGAACCGAAATTCGGCGGCTGGCTGAGTATCACCTTAGTGAGGGCGGGTGGGATCCTGATAGACTAAAGATGACGGATATTCAGATTCATACGATAAAGTCCAGTACAGCGGCGGACCTGGTATTTCAAAGTAACGAACCGTATCTGGGGCAGACTGTGCAACTGGAGGCTACTGTGCTGCCGACGGGAGCCCTGTTAAAGCTGGGTGCCGAATACAATAGTTTATCTGAAAACGATAGTTTAAGCGGTGAGTATTTACGGTTGATCCGTATAGCGCTGGTGATCCTATTTGGTCTCGCTACGGTAGTTGTATTTTACTTTCGGATACGATCCCGAACCATAGATACTAACCCTGCTCTGGTAGTGGCTGTTGTAGCAGGATTAATATTTCCCGCGATCATTTTCCTGGAGGAAATTCCCGACTTGTCTTTATTTGGCGGTACGGCAGAGACCAGCAGTATTATATTGATTTTAAGGATGGGCGTTGCCGGAGCTTTCGCTTCAGTCAGTTATTTTGCGGTATTTGCGGTGGCTGATTCGTTAATGCGCCAGTATTGGCCGGACAAGCTTTCAGTTTATGATTATGTGCGGCAGGGCATGTTTTTTAATAAGCCGGTGGGAGAAACACTGGTGCGGTCTATAGTCTTGGCGTTTATCCTTTGCGGGGTATGGACAACGCTGCTGCTGTTTTCTCCGGATTTGTACTTCGAAGTTGACCGAACATTCTTGCAGGAAGAATCAGCTTGGCCGCCGGTATTTCTGTTTTTGAACAGCGCGTGGTTCAGTTTAATTATGATTCTGGCTATTTTTCCTGTTGTGGGAGCTCTGGTTTACAGCTCATTTAGAAACAAATGGGTGACAGGCCTGGTAATGGTTGCCGGTTTTGCTTTAATGGCTCCCGTATTACAGGAGTTTGGTCCCGACCTGCAAGAGATTACTGTTTTTGCTGCAATGGGCACAGCCTTCGCGGTCATATTTCTAAAATGGGATTTTGTTACAACGCTCCTCTCTCATTTCCTCTTTTTGGTTATGCTCGAAGTTTCCAGTGGATGGATTGTGGCCAATTCACCGGATCTATACGTATTTATCATCTTTTGTGTATTCCTGTTACTCCTTACCGTTATAGGCATTTTTGCCATTGTAAAAGGACAGGAGCGTCAGTCACTGCCGGTATTTGTGCCCGAGTATGTAGAAGAGTTGGCTCAGGAACAACGTATTAAACAAGAGCTTCAGATTGCTCGCGAAGTTCAGCAATCGTTTCTGCCGGTAAAAACGCCCGAATTCGAACAGCTGGAATTGGCCGCAATCTGTAAACCGGCCTTTGAAACAGGGGGCGACTATTATGATTTCGTTCGCCTGGATGAGCATCGAGTTGCAGTAATGGTGGGCGATGTAAGTGGAAAAGGGATTCAGGCCGCTTTCTATATGACATTTGTAAAAGGAGTGATCCACAGCCTTTGCCGTGAGATAGATTCTCCCGCTGAAGTGATGAAAAAGACCAACTATTTATTTTGCCAAAATGCACCCCGCGGTACTTTTATATCACTTATTTACGGTATTATTGATGTGAAAAAGAAAACCTTCCAGTTTGCTCGCGCGGGGCACAATCCTATCATTCGGGTAACTGCCAATAACGGACAAGTTGAAGAGCTTCGACCTAAAGGTATCGGCATTGGATTGTCGCGTGACGGTTCTTTTGAACAACATATCGAAGAGGTCAAGCTTCCGATACGTGAAAATGATCTTCTTGTGCTTTATACGGATGGCATTGTGGAAGCGTTAAATGAGCATGGAAAATTTTACGGAACTAAAAAATTGAACAACATCGTAAATAGCAACAGATCAGGATCCGCGCAGAATGTTTTGATTAGTTTGTCGGAAGACGTCCGCTCATTTATCGGCAACGCAAAACAGCACGATGATATGACCGCGGTTGTTATGAAGATGAATAATACTAACCGAAACTGAAGGTCGTTTGTAAAACAGTGATATGAAACGATTAAAATTTATACTATTTATTCTCGTCAGCGGAGTATTGGTCTCACCGATATACGGCCAGCAAACTGATTGGATTTCTCTTTCCGAGGCGCAAAAATTAGCGGCGGAGCAAGACAAAAAAGTTTTTATTTTTGCTGAGGCTGATTGGTGCGGCTATTGCAGAAAGATGCATAAAGAAGTGTTTCCGACTCAGACGGTGCAGGATAGCCTATCAAAATATTTTTATCCCGTTCGGCTGGATATCGAATCCGATAAAAAAATAGTATTTAATGGCAATGAGTTTACCGAAAGAAGTTTGTCTGAACAATTTCGTGTTTCACAGGTGCCTACTTTGGTTTTCTTAGATTCTGAGGGCAATGTTTTGGGAGTCCAGCCGGGCTATTTGCCAACAAACATTTTTGACAAGTTATTGGCTTTTGTTGGGGATGATTTATCTGAAGTCACTACGATAGAGAAATATCTGCATAAGCACGGAGTAGAAGTCGGCCAGTAATTTTGCCTGTAATCTATCTTTGTTATTGATATATTTGCAGTGATTAACAGACCACCTAAATTTTTCTGATATGGTATTGAGTCAGGCTGTTGAAGACTACCTGAAAACAATTTATACGCTGGAAGCCGAGGGAGATAAAGCTACCACCACCAAAATTGCTGATTCGCTTGACGTATCATCAGCATCTGCCACCAATATGGTAAAGCGTCTGTCAAAAATGGGGTTGGTTGACTATGAATCTTATAAAGGAGCCTCGCTTACCAAATCAGGAAAAAAAATAGCGTTAGAAATTATTCGGCATCACCGGCTGCTAGAGCTTTATCTGTTGGAGGTAATGGGTTATTCCTGGGATGAAGTGCACGATGAGGCCGAGAAGCTGGAGCATCATATATCGGAACAGTTTGAGGATAAAATTGCCCAGCTACTTGATGACCCCACTCACGATCCCCACGGTGATCCCATCCCTACCAAAGACGGACTGATGCCCGAGATAGATACACATCCTTTAAGCGAGGCGAAGCCGGATCAGGATTATATCGTAAGCCGGGTGAAAGACCAAGACCCCGAGCTGCTTCGGTACCTCGAAAAAATTGGACTGCTGCCCGGTATTAAAGTCAAAGTAAAGGAAAAAGCGCCCTTCAAAGGACCCATAACCTTGCTTATCGAAAATAACGAACAGGTTATCGGCAACGATGTAGCCGGAAGTATTTTTATTGCCGAAATGTAACTGCCTTATGTTCTACTGCGTTTGAAACCAATTTCTTACTCAAATTGAAATTGGACTCCCGCCATAAATCGTCGTGATTGCAGCGGACCATAAACATGGTCGGTAGCAAAATCATCACTAAAGGGCCGACCGGGAGCAATGATGGGGTGCTTTTGTGTATAATTACCCAGATTCTTAACCGTCAAATATGTTGTTATATGATCTGAAAAACGACGGTTGATCTGCACATTATGCTCCGAAAAAATCGGTGATTCCGTTATATATCCCTCATATTCGGGCAGTTTCATATTTCCAACCAAACGTCCCGAGTAATTAACGGCCAACTCTAATTTTGGTATGGTGTAAGTGGCCGTAACTACTGCCGACCATTCCGGAGCAAAATGAACTTTCGAGCGGATGCCATTATTGGATTCAAAAACATCCTGATAGGTAAATCCAATAGAGTATTGCAGCGGGGAAGGAAAATTATGAGCCGCGCTTATCGAAATACCGCGCGAAACGGAATGTCCCTCCAGATTTTGATACCGAATTTCATTGCTGTGTGAGTAATCGGGAATAATCTGATTGTTGAAGTGGGAGTAAAACAAATCCAGATCAACATTAAGTACGCTCGTGCCGATATCAATAATCTGATTTAAATTTACGGTGCCGTTAACGGACCGTTCGGGATTCAGTTCCTCTTCAATGACTACGCGGCGCGATCCGGTTAAGGCTTCGTGCTCTTCGGTAAATAGGTTTACGACTCGAAATCCTGTGCCTCCGTTAAGTCGGAGCGTAGTGTGCTTGGAAAGGTTAAACTTAGTATTTGCTCGGGGTGAATAAATAATCCCGTGGTCGTCGTAGTGATCGATCCGCATGCCGGCTAGCGCTTTAATATTTTCGTTAAATGTATGTTCATACTGGGTAAAAATTCCGGGGATAAAACGTACATCCCGAGATCCCTGATCAACACGGATGCCGTCAAAGGTTTGATCTAAGGCATCGATTCGAGAGGTCACTCCAAATAAAAATTGTCGCCAGGGATCAAACTGTTTGTCCCAGATCAGGTTAGTGAAATAAATCTGCTGATCGGCGGCATAATTATAAGTTCCGTAATAGCTGTTCTGCCGGTGATAGCTGTAAGAAAATTCAGCGCGAATGTCCTGTGAAGATATTGGCAGGTCGTAAGTACCGAGCATTTCAAACCGATTTGTCGTTATTGATTCCCCGTAAACCTGATCGCTGCCCCGCAGATCATGCGTATAGTTTTCTGTGCCCCCGAGTCGGTCTTCAAGGTAAAGTTTAAAAGCTAAATCAAATTGTCGGGCATGCGGCCGATCAAAGCTCCATTTATTAAACACCGACAGTTTTTTTCGCTTGGTGATGTCTGCAAAACCATCGTCATTGTGGTCCAGAAAATGATTGAAGTGGGTACCGTCAATTCCGATCAGGGTTTCGGCACCTTGGATTTCCGGAGAATAGGTCAGCGACAGGTTCGCTTCTTTATGTGTGGAAAACGAGCCGTCGAAGGTAAGTTTCGGAATGCCGTCCGGTTTTTGAGTAATCACATTGATCACGCCGCCCATCGCTTCCGAACCGTAAAGCGTGGAGTTGGGGCCTTTAATAATTTCGATGTTCCGGATTAAACTCTTGCTGATACCATCAAGCCCGTACACTGAAGCCAATGCTCCCATGATCGGCATACCGTCAATAAGAATGGCAGTGTAGGGGCCATCCATCCCGTTGATGCGTACGCTGCTTGTCCCGCAAACGCCGCAGCCCACTTCCTGGTAGAGTCCGTTCAAATAATTGATCGATTCCATTAGGTTTTGAGCACCGGTTTTCTGAAGTACGTCGCGGCTTACTACCGTCACCTTAACCGGACTCTCTTTAACGAAAGTTTCCCGCATGGTCCCGGTGACGACCAGTTGACCGAGTTCTTCGGTCTTGGGATCTATACTTATTTCTAAAGTAAGCTCCTCATTTTCTTTTATGGATATCTGTTGGTTATAAGTTGAATATCCCACCGTAGAAATAGTGAGCGTATAGTTGCCGGGAGGGATATTGCTAATGATAAATTCTCCGCGGGCATTCGTAGGTGTACCTTTTTGGAGTTCATCAATGGCTGTATTTGCACCAACAACCGGTTGACCATTGCTAGTGACAATTCCTGAGACAGTACCGGATTGAGACTGTGCGGTTAACGTTACCGGAAACCAAAGAAGCAGAATCAAGAGTCGAACGTAGAAACACATACTTGGCAAATTTTATTTTTAGCTTCAGCTAACTTTAATATAAGCCTTAATAAATAATTAGCCAAGGCTAAAAATTATCCGTCACTGATGATTTGTTAAACGAAATACTTAAAATGAAGCTTCGCTGCTGCTTAGTGTGGAAAAGACGTAAAATAGAAGTGTTACGTTTAATCTGGTTACGATGCTTTGCGTTGTAACCAATAATTCAGGTGGGGCAGATGCTGAAAAAAAGCCGATCCTGACTCATCGGGGTTCAGCACAATATGATATTCTAAATGACCAGTCGTTTCTTCTTATGCCGGGACACGATCCTGCGAAGATACAGCTTCCTTTCTGCGTTTCCTCAGCCGATTTTCACGCCTCCACTCACGTTTTTTTTGATCCCACCAGATAATAAAGCCGGTGACCGGCAGGCTGGCACAGACCAAGCTGACAAAAAAGGCGATGATTTTGCCCGGCAGTCCGCCGATGGCACCTACATGAATATCATAATTCATAGCCACTAGTTTTGCTCCGGCATTCTTATCCTCATATCGATCGGCCGCAAGCAGTTCCCCGGAATACTGGTCAAATTCCAGGTAACTGCGTCCATAGTACGTTTGTCCGTCCGGACGAACCGTTACCTGAATAGTTGATTGGGAATCGGTCGGCGCAACCAGGGCAATGCTGTACGCTTTAGGATATTCCGACCACGCTTTTTCATAGGTTGTTTCCAGGGGGATGGTATCAGCGGTATTATCGGGAAGGGTAGAAACAACTTGTTTCGATGTGGTTTCCGGCAGCTTGTATTCGCCGGAACCTAGGAAGTGCAAACTTTTTTGAGCAAAGGGGAAGTACCAATAAAGCCCGGTAAAACCGATGATGAAGCTCAGAACCAGAAAATAGAAACCCAGTACATTGTGCAGGTCGTAATTTACCCGACGCCAAGTAGATCCCCATTTTATCTTGAAGGTTTTTTGTCGGCCGGCTTTGTTCCATTTTTTAGGCCACCAGAGAATCATCCCCGAAACAAGTAAAATCAAAAACAGTACTGTACTCCAAACTAAGATAGGCTGACCGATTGGCTTGGCCAGGAGCAGGCTCCAGTGAATGCCTTTTACAATCTGGAAGAAATCTTTTTTTTCGTTTACAACGCCTTCAATTTGGCCGTTATAGGGGTTGATATATGCTGTTTTATAGGCTTCCATTGATCCGAAGTAGGTCCACGAATCTACACCGGCTTTATAGAGCATGGCCGACCAGTTTCGGTCGGGATCTTTATAAGTGGTTATTCCATAGGGTAGGTTATCAATCTCGAGAGCATCCGCGGCTTTGGCCTGGAGCTCTTCGATAGGTAACGTTTGTTGGTTGGCAGGTACCTCATCCGCATAAAAAGTATCGTGACGCACCCATTCCGAAATTTCCTGCTGAAAAACAAAGAGACACCCTGTAATGCTTAAAATTAGCACCACAAGCCCGGTGATGAGACCAAGCCAGCGATGCAGAAATAAGACAAGCTGTTTAATCGAAGTCATGTTTTACTTAACCTTTGTAAGTAGTTCAGCAGGTAAACTGAGATGTGTGTTTTTAAGTTTAGTGATTTTATCAAGTTCATGCCTTCCTTAAAAGCAAAATACTTTGCAGTAAAAACTTGTCTTTTCACCTAGGACTGCATTTAAATAGCACGCCAAAACTATTTAGATTAATTCTAAACGGCAAGAAAGTTGGGCATTTTTTACCCCGAAAGACGAGGATAGCCAAAAGGTATTACTTTTTTAGCAGGCG
>CAZYOD010000018.1:0-16122 GCA_964648635.1 uncultured Balneolaceae bacterium
AGCTAAGATTCGCCACCTCAAAATTCCATCGTCCAAGCACATGCCAGGCACCCGCGTTAGTGCTGTCAATTTGAAGAGCTCGATCAGCATATTTTTTTATTGCTCGTGAAGCTGCAACACGTTCGCGCGGGGACGCGATAATAGCCTTGCGTCCCATCGCCACGGACATCACCAAGTTAGATTGCGTATGCAGAGAATCGATCTCCAAGGCTTTTTCTGCCCAATCTTCAGCTTTACCAAAATACTCCTTTTGGTTTTCTTCATCCTCAAAACGATTTCCGATGCGTGAGTACAAAAAGCTTGTTCGCCATACAGCTTCAAAATTGTCCGGATCGTCTTCAATAACTTTTTGATACAGCTCTAAGGCCAACTCGTCCTTATTCTGTTCATAGAGCGAATCTGCTTTTTGATCCAGCGCTGATAAACTTTCTTGACCATACACAGAAACCGAAAATAACATTAGTCCCGCAAGCCATACAATACTCTTATTTAAACTCATATTTTATTCCTGCGTTATAATTGTCGTATATCTCCTGATGAACCGACCTCATATTCAACAGTCATAATATTTTCTTGTTCAAAAGGATAAAAAATGTTTCTGGTAGTTCGGGAGATAATTCGAATTTCACTTTCTTCGTCTCTCGTATGTATTTCAGAAGATATTTTCTCGGATGGATTTTTTCGAAACACACCTACTGTCTTAAAGCTTCTAAGTTCATCATCCTGAAACGTAGCAACCAAAACCTCCTGATCGCGATAGGCGGTTTCCCTTTCCAGCAGCACCCAAACAAACTTTTGATTGGATTTGGTGCTTTCGCCCAGCAGCTTCAGCCGTTGCGACCCGCTTTCCACGATACAACCTTCCGAGGCGTCCATAATTAGCTCACCGACTTTCTCGTAGTTGAGTGCAAAGGGGATCGTCAGCTTAGAAATTTCACAGTTAGAAAACTGCTGTAAATGCCATTCCAAAGATTTATTCAGTTCCTTATTCTGTTTTTTCTCTTCGGATGCATCGTCCAGGAACGCCTCATATTGACGTGACTCCAAGTATTCTTGATCCAGAGATTCTTCTTCATTCTCTGTGCACGCAGTCACACAAAAAATAAATAATAAAATTAAGCGAGCGGAAATAAGCTTCATACTCTGTAATCAATCCTAACCTTGTTCTTCGACGGCCTCATGCTTTTCCTGTCCGTTCGACTGACCATAATTTCGAATCACATAATCATCCAGAATATCGCGAAACTCTTTACCGATTCCTTCGCCGCGCAAGGTTTTATAGTGTTCGCCATCCATATATACCGGCGCCTTAGGTTCTTCGAATGTCCCCGGAAGGGAAATACCGATATTGGCATTCCGTGACTCTCCGGGACCATTTACGACGCATCCCATAACTGCCACATTCATTTCCTCCACTCCCGGATACACATCTCTCCAAATCGGCATCATTTCGCGAAGATAATCCTGGATTTCATCAGCCAGTTCTTGGAAATACGTACTGTTTGTACGTCCACACCCCGGACAGGCTGTTACCTGGGGAATAAAACTTCGGATGCCGAGCGACTGCAACACCTGTTGACAGATACGCACTTCTTCAGCACGATCGCCACCGGGTTTGGGCGTCAGCGAAACGCGAATAGTATCACCGATACCTTGTTGCAATAGTACCGAGAGTGCCGCCGTACTCGATACAGTTCCTTTCATTCCCATCCCGGCTTCGGTTAGCCCCACGTGCAACGGATAATCCAGCATTTCGGCAATACGCTCATATACATGAACAACATCCTGCACGTGCGACATTTTGCAGCTGATGATAATCTTGTTGGATGCCAGCCCCACATCTTCAGCCAACTCGGCAGATCGGCGGGCACTTTCAACCATCGTATCCAACATTACCTGTTTAGATGATTTTGGTTTTTCTAGCTCGCTGTTAGCATCCATCTTTTGGGCCAGTAATTTTTGGTCGAGTGATCCCCAGTTCACTCCAATACGCACCGGCTTGTCATATTTAATTGCCTGCTCTACAATAGTGCAGAAATTTTCATCACGTGTCTTGGTACCGGTATTTCCCGGATTGATACGAAACTTTGATAAAGCTTTTGCTGCTTCGGGGTATTTTACCAACAGCTTGTGTCCGTTGTAATGGAAATCACCAACCAGGGGGACGTTGACCCCATCCTCAAGCAATTTTTCTTTTATCTTTGGCACGGCTTCGGCGGCCGCATCGTTATTTACGGTTATCCGCACAATTTCAGATCCCGCCGCGTGCAAATGCTTAACTTGTTCTACCGTGGCATTAACATCAGACGTATCGGTATTGGTCATCGACTGTACAACAATCGGGGCGCCTCCTCCTACGGGAACGTCACCAACCATGACCTGTATCGATTTACGTCGTTTTATATGAGACATATCTGTAAAACTTATTTATAATCGTACTTCTTTTGAACGAAGAGCACGATCAAAATCATTCAAATTTGTTAAGATTAATTTTTCTTGCTCAGCTCAAATAACTTTTTCTTTTCTTCTTTGGTGAGGCCGTCATATCCCTTTTGGGAAATCTTTTCCAAAATTTCATCAAGCTCAGACTGGTCAGTTTCATCCACAATATCTACATCAGAAACCGAATACATATTTTTATTTTTGGATCGACTTTGCTGTTTCGTGTACACTCCTTTTATACGATACCATAACTGCTCGAGCGGTAAAATCCAGCGGCTCAAATCCTGGCCACGCAGCTGAGCCTTCATCAACAAGTAACCTACACCGGCACCGGCCAAGTGTACTATCCGAGCCGTACCGTCGGATGAACCCAGAAGCAACACATCAATAGCAATTAATCCTGCAACTACATACCGTGCCTGGATTGGCGGCAAAAATATAAGCATAATCGGCATGGTGGGGTATAACATCGCAAAAGCAACCATAATACCGTACACAGCTCCGGATGCTCCAATAACGGGATTAAATCCTAGCAACGGGGCAGCAACCACATTAAACAAGGCACCACCTATACCGGCTCCCAGATAGATAACCGAAAATGTGCGCGGTCCCAGTGCTTCCTCAACAGAGCGTCCCAACCACCAAAGCCAGAGCATGTTAAAAACGAGATGAAAAATCCCCCCGTGTAAGAACATGTAAGTAAAGAGCCTCCACGGCTGAAAAAGCGCAGTTTGCCAATCAGGGAAAAAAGCAAAAGCGTTGATAAGAGCATTACTAGAGGTGGGGCTAACAATCGCCAAAATAGTTTGAAATAGAAAAACGACTACATTCAAGGTTATCAGAGCCCGAATTGCTACGGGTAATCCTTTGTAGCCTTGTTTTAATGAATTTCCGAAAGAGTCGTTATACATACCTTCAAACTGCGATTTTATTTTTTCCTACATTTAAATTTAAAAAATTTTTTACTGTTAGTAGTAAGAATCTTGGCTTTTTAGCCCCCAATATTTTATAAGGATAAAACCTACGAGCATTCCCCCTAAGTGGGCAAAGTGAGCCACTCCGGAATTCGTCCGACTTAAACCGCTGATAAGCTCAATGGCACCAAAAATAGCTACAAAATATTTTGCTTTGATGGGGATCGGCGGAAAAAGCAACATAATGGGCCGGTTGGGAAACATCATCCCAAAGGCCAACAGAATTCCATATACTGCTCCCGAGGCGCCGACTGTAGGTGCTCCTCCACCCCCAATCAGCATATGCAAAATTGCAGCTCCTATACCGGTTAAAAAATAGTAAACGGTAAATCGATTGGTGCCCCAATAATTTTCGATAGCCTGTCCAAACATCCAAAGTGCAAAAAGATTGAAGAATATGTGCCCAAATCCCGCATGCAAAAACATATACGATACCAGTTGCCAGATATCAAAACGTCCTGAGCCCAGGGGCCAAAGCGCACCATACTCAAAAAGCATCTGCCCAATCATAGGTGTATTAAGAGCTACAAAGGCAAGCAAGTTGATGATGAGCAAATGTTTAACGGCAGGCGGAAAAATGGAAAATTGTGTATTGGGGCTATATTGCGAAGATTGATAATTCAAGAATAAGGAAAATTAATTGTTATTTTCTTTCATCAGAATATACAGTTCCTGATCGTCAATTCTAATAGCTGAAACTGCAAAATATCTTACAAGTTTCTTAGAAAGTTGATACGGACAATCGGATGGAATGTTGTTGAGCTGGAGAAACACTTTTAAGGGTAAGTAACTTAATTTCTTTAAAAGTTTACCCAAAATTAACGGAAGTTATGGACGACAATAATCAAATATAAGATCTAACGGGAAGCTGAAACACCCAATCAAGCAGAATATCGTCCCGTGGCGAAATTTTTCGTTACCCATGTATGATGATGTGAAAATTTTACTGCTCCCCTTTTACCACTAAGTTTACGATGCAGTTGTCCTCCTGAGCATACAATTGTTTGCCAGGCGTTCGAGCGAACCAACTCTCAAAACGCAGGAGAGTATTTAGGATGCGATTAATGTATCCCTAATAGTTGAATACTTAACCTAATCCGTTTTGGTATGGCTCATCATATAATCGACAGTTAATGCAGTCAGAGACTTAACACCAAGTTTCATTCCCTCTTCTTCAATATAAAAATCAGGTGTATGATGAGGAGCAGCTTCCGAGGGATCCATTCCTTCGGGCATTCCTCCCACGAAGTAATAAAATCCCGGGATCTCTTTCTGGAAAAAGGAGAAGTCCTCAGCACCTGTTATGGCATCCGTCAGAACTATATTTTCGTTGCCGGCTATTTTTTTAAGACTGGGAAGCATTTCTTCGGTCAATTCGGGATCGTTAAAAGTAACAGGATATCCCTTCTCAATTTCTACCTCAGCTACCGCTCCCATGCTTTCGGCAATCGTGGTCGCCACGTGACGAATATCCTTATGAATCTTCTCCTGCATATTAGTATTAAGTGTGCGAATAGTCCCTATCATTTCCGCTTCTTCAGGAATGATATTGTTACGAACTCCGGCCTGGATTTTTCCTACTGATATCACGGCAGCAGCCTTTGTGAGCTCTGTTTTTCGACTGATAATTGACTGCAAGCCTTCAATAATTTTTGCGGAGGTCACGATGGGATCAACACCGGTCCAGGGCGTAGAACCATGGGTCTGTTTCCCTTTTACCTTTATAACAAATCGGTCAGAAGCCGCCATGGTCCCTTTGGGGCGATACCGAATTTTTCCAACTTCTGTTTTCGAATTTATATGCTGGCCGAAAATGACATCCACATCAGGATTTTCAAGCACGCCTTCTTTCACCATCAGTTCTGCCCCTCCCTCTTCTCCGGGGGGAGATCCTTCCTCAGCCGGTTGAAATATGAATTTTACCGTACCCGACAGCTCATCTTTCATATCGCTGAGTACTTTGGCCGCTCCCATAAGCATAGCAATATGAGTATCGTGTCCGCAGGCATGCATTACCCCTACTTCTTGTCCTAAGTAAGTAGTGGTTTTTGTTGATTTGAATGGAACATCCGTACGCTCTTTTACAGGAAGCGCATCAATATCGGCACGCAATCCAACAACGGGACCATCCTTGCTGCCTTCGAGAATTCCTACTACTCCTGTATGGGCAATCCCCGTTTTAACTTCCATACCTAACGATTCAAGATATTCGGCAATATAAGCAGCCGTCTCTTCTTCCCGGTTGGATAATTCGGGATTTTCATGAAAATGTCGACGCCATTCTACTACTTGATCAAATACTTCCTCAGCTTGTGTATTTATTTGCTGATATATGGCTTCTCCATTTGATTGAGCAGAAACCTGAACTTGCATTCCAATAAAAAACAGTAAAATCCCTAAACTGATCCGTCTTAAAATCTGCATGATATCATCATTTTATCCAATTTTTTGTCGATGAATTATATATACAACTATTAGCTAATTCTCCAATTTTTTTTAGATCGACACGACATTAGAGCTGTACTTATAAAATTCCCTGCGGTTAATGCACCAAAAATATAAATGACGGTGTCGTTAAAACACCGCCATTTATATGATAACAGCAACACTACTTTACAAATAACATCTCGCGGTAGATCGGCAGCGGCCAATAATCATCAGCTACATATCGCTCCAGAAAATCAACGGAGTCCCTAATATTTGTTATTGCAGGACGCACTTTATCTTTGGCGCGAGTGGCATCTTCAATAATAGAACCGCCACTTTCTTCTAAAACGATTTCGCGGAGTTCTTCGAGAGCATCATTCAAATCATTCAAACCATTATTAACTTTTCTGAGCATGGCTCGAGATCCTTTATTGTTAAGGCCTAATCCATCTATACGCTCCACATTTTCGGCCAGCTCATTCATGTATCGAATGGCTGCCGGGTAGATCATCGTTTTAGCCATTGCCTCGGTAGTATCAGCCTCAATATTGAGCGTTGTCAGATACTGCTCAGCCCAAATTTCTTGACGTGAATGAATTTCTCGTTTATTCAAGACATTGTGCTTTTCGAACAATTGGATGTTTTTCTCATCCGTTAGTTTGGGAATTGCATCCATGGTCGTACGCAAATTAAGAAGTCCTCTTTTTTCGGCCTCCTTTTCCCAATCTTTTGAATAACCGTCGCCATTAAACACGATGTCTTTGGATTCTGTAAGAGCATTACGAATAACAAATCCGAGTGCTTCTTCCAAAGATTCACCACCTTCAACCTTGGCTTCCAATTCTGTACACAGCTCATCAATGGCGTCAGCCACAATGGTATTGAGTACAACGATGGGAAAGGAAATTGACTGACTTGAACCCACGGCCCTGAACTCAAATTTGTTGCCGGTAAAGGCAAATGGTGAGGTGCGGTTGCGATCGCCGGCATGTTTCGGCAGCGACGGCAGTACCGGAGAACCGAGTCCCAGCAGTCCGCCTTGCTTGGACTGTCGAGTTCCGCCGTTAATCAGCTGATCAATAATATCTCCCAGTTGATCCCCAACGTAAGCAGAGATGATGGCAGGCGGAGCTTCATTAGCTCCCAACCGATGATCATTACTTGCATGGGCAATACTAATTCGCAGTAGATCCTGATGCTGATATGCTGCTTTTAATATGGCCGTAAAGAAAAAGAGAAACTGCATATTGTCATGGGGACTGTCGCCCGGCTCCAACAAGTTCATGCCGTCATTAGTACTTAACGACCAGTTTAAATGCTTACCGCTTCCGTTAAGTCCGTCAAAAGGCTTTTCGTGAAGCAGGCACTCCAGCCCGTAATTCCGGGCTACTCTTTTTAAAGTGATCATCATCAATTGCTGGTGATCGGCTGCGATATTGCAGGATTCAAATATCGGAGCAATTTCAAACTGGCTGGGTGCAACTTCATTGTGACGAGTCTTTATCGGAATGCCCAATTTATAAAGCTCTTTTTCGGCTTCAAGCATGAACGAAAGTACCCGCTCCTGTATAGAACCAAAATAATGATCATCCATCTCCTGACCGCGCGGCGGTTTAGCACCCACAAGCGTTCTGCCCGTCGTCATCAGATCCGGGCGGCGATAGAAAAATTCCTGATCGATAAGAAAATATTCCTGCTCACATCCAACCGTTGAATAAACACGCTTGGCATCAACATTAAATAACTTAAGCGCCCGCTTGGCCTGCTTATCCAGCGCCTCATTAGAACGCAAAATAGGTGTTTTATGATCCAGGGCCTCACCCGTCCACGATGCAAACGCAGTAGGAATACAGAGATACGATCCGTTTTGATTCTCCATAATAAATGCCGGAGATGTGGGATCCCAGGCGGTGTATCCCCGAGCCTCGAATGTTTGCCGGAGACCGCCACTGGGAAAACTGGATGCATCGGGTTCTCCCTGGATAAGATCTTTGCCCGAAAATTCTGCAATAGCTCCTCCTCCCTGATTCGGAGTAATAAAACTATCGTGCTTTTCTGCCGTTAATCCCGTAAGCGGTTGAAACCAATGAGTGAAATGGGTGGCTCCTTTTTCCATAGCCCAATCCTTCATAGTCACGGCTACCGCATCCGCCACTTCAGGATTAAGTTGCTCTCCTTCTCGAATAGTCTTCTCTAGGTCATTCCAGATTCGTTTGGGAAGTCGTTCTTTTAGATCTTCCTGCTGGAGCGTATTCTTTCCGAATAACTCCGTTACATTCATCGATTGAGCTGCATCTCCGTTTTGTTTGGGTGACCAGTTTCGAGCTGCAGCTAAAGTATCGTAACGCTGGATCGCTTTTGTCATTGGTATTATTTAGTTATGGATTGATTTACTTGGAGTAATTAAAATTGCTTTAAAGATAGTTTAAATTACCACACCTGCACAAATTATTTAATTAGTTTTTTATTAACATATTATTTAACAAGGCTCATATGGAATATAAGATAATTTATTTAGGTTTACATAACTCTAATCCCGCTTACAGCTAATATAATTTCCATTATCCCCTCATCTTGCTTGTTTTTTTAAGTGGTGGATTTATTGCTATAATTGGGCAAAACTTTTTCCACAATTATTTCCCCGTTGTTTTTCATGAAGGAACCTTCAAAATTGAGCATCTGGATCAAAGCTGCGCGCCCCCAAACACTTGCCGCTGCCTTTGTTCCTGTTTTAGTTGGGGCTTCTTTGGCTATCCATGACCAACAGTTTGCCCTCCTTCCTAGTTTGGTAGCTTTGCTTTGTGCTTTTTTGATCCAGATCGGTACCAACTTTGCCAATGACTATTTCGACTTCAAAAAAGGAGCAGATACCGAGAACCGAATTGGGTTTGAGCGAGCTACGGCAAATGGACTCATTTCAGCATCAGCAATGAAAGCTGCGACGATCATAACTATGTCACTTGCTTTTATTTTAGGGCTTTATCTTGTGTGGCATGCAGGCTGGGTTATTCTGTGGATTGGCGTTGCATCACTGATTTTTGGAGTGCTCTACACTGGCGGCCCCTTCCCTCTTGGTTACAATGGACTCGGTGATGTTTTCGTATTTATTTTTTTTGGAATTGTTGCCGTGATGGGAACGTATTACGTTAATGCTTTGGAATGGAGTGCCGGGTCATTTTGGGCATCGCTATCGGTGGGTGCTCTTGCAACTAATATTCTGGTCGTCAATAACCTGAGAGATGTTGAACAGGATCGTTTGGCGGGGAAGAACACACTGGGAGTGCTTTTAGGCGAAGATGCACTCCGCTGGGAATATTTAATTTTATTTTTAATTGCGATGGCAATTCCGCCCCACTTCTATTTTCAACTGGAATACAACGGCTTTATCTTTTTACCCTTTTTAACGCTTCCTCTTGCGGGAGTCCTATTAAAAAAGGTGTGGCTTGAGAAAGATAAACGGAAGTTCAATCAAGCTCTGGAACAAACTGCACAATTTATGACTCTCTTTGGAATACTTTTTAGTGCAGGAATTTTGGCAAACCTCTTATGAAATTAAACTATTACAAATATCGGTTTCCGTTTGCTGTTCCCCTTCAAACCTCTAAAAAGACTTTTGAGTATCGCGAAGGGATTTTTCTGGAGTATTCAAACAACGGCTTTTTTTGTTATGGTGATGTAGCACCCTTACCCGGTTATTCATCCGAAACGCTAAAAGATGTCCAAAAAAAGATTGGGGAAATAACAGACGATATAGCAGTTCAATTAATGACTGATAATCCCAGTGAATCCCTTCAGGATTTTTACAAAGAAAAAGAGTTACCGGCCTCACTTCAGTTTGGACTGGATTCCATAGCTTATCAAATAGAAGCTCATCATGAAGGGAAAAATTTACAAGATTTCTTATTTCCCTATGAAGCTATAGATCAGATTCCGGTTAATGCGCTAGGGACATTACTATCCGAGCAATATTTGAATGACGTCAGGCAACAGATAGCTAATGGATATACAACCATAAAATTTAAAATAGGGATAGATTTTGATTTAGAACTTAAACGGCTTCAAAAAATTCGTTCTGATTTTCCCGATTTAACCATACGACTAGATGCCAACCAGGCATGGTCTACCGAAACCGCCCTTCGGAAAATTCAGAAACTTGAGTCACTTAATATTGAGTATATAGAGGAACCGCTCCAAAATGCTACGCCCGAAAATTTTGATTTGCTTAGTGAGTATATAGAAATTCCCCTAGCGCTTGATGAATCTGTCTCCCATCTTTCTTATTGGCCAAACTTACTTCCTTTTACTTCCTATCTTATTTTAAAACCGATGATCATAGGAAATTTTAGGAAAAACTTTGAAACAAAACGGCTTGCGGATACTCATTGTAATAAAGCGGTGGTTACCACCAGCCTAGAAAGTAGCATTGGGCGGCATATAACGGCAGTTTTGGCATCGGGATTAGGATCCCCTCAAACGGCACACGGACTTTCCACGGGAAATCTGTTAGAAAAAGACGTTGATTCGGATTTAGCTTATATTTCAAAAGGGCAATTTAATCTAAAGAAGCATTATCCGGTTAAGATTGATTTTCAAAATCTGGATGAAGTTTCTTCAATTACATTTTAACGACGGTGAGCGGTACAAATAAAATACCCACATTTACAACCCCTAGGTCAGACAGCCTATTTCTGGGATCTAGCTTCGGCTTGCATAGCTATGGCGACCTTGAGCAGTTCCAGCGTTTTTTCCTACAGTTTCTTTTCGATTTTGATCACGATTTTGACAAACCGGTCGGGTTTCTGGCACCATCATCCGACACACTAATATTCGCTATTGCAGCCTGCTGGAAACTGGGAATCCCGTTTGTACCTTTTGATTTTAAAGCTTCGCCTCAAGAACTAAACAGGCAAATTGAAAAAGTAGACCCGGGCTTAATTTTTACTGATCAGGAACTACAATCAAAAGTTGATTACGCTGATCAGATAGATATTATGCAACTTGATCTGACGCGCTCTCTGGAGATTGATGTAGAACTTGGGTTTGAAGCAAAAAATTTCACCCCGAATACCGACCCCGAAAGTATTTTTGGTTACTTCTTTACTTCGGGGACATCCGGAAATCCAAAAATTGTACCGCTTAAACGCAGGCAAGCTCATTTTGCCGCAAAAGCATCGGCGGAAAATTTTAAGCCGCGTACAAACCATTTCTGGCTACTGTGTCTACCCCTTAATCACATTGGAGCTGTCTCCATAATTCTGCGATCCTTGCTCTATGGTTCGGCAATTTTCAGGATGAAAAGTTTTCATCCCGAAATGATTATGACATTCCTAAATGAAAATAAGCTTTTCCAGGCGGCCTCTTTAGTACCAACTATGCTTAAGCGACTTATGGATAAACCGAATTTTTATATCCATAATAACTTTGAAGCAATATTACTGGGAGGGGGACCAATCGACACTGGCCTTGTAAAAGAGTGCCAACGCAGAGGGATTCCCTTGGTGCCGAGTTACGGGATGACTGAAACCTGTGCTCAAATTGTATCGAATCCCATCCTCAAACCGAGCGGCACATACGGACCGGTAAAAAGCGTCGGTAAGATCTTTAGTCCCAATGAAATCCAAATTCGAGATGAAAATGAAGAAGTACTTGGGATTAATAGTTCCGGCGAAATTTGGTTAAAAGGTCCTCAGGTGTTTGACGGTTATTTGAACCGAGATAACGATAAATATTTTGATAACAATGGCTGGTTTAAAACCGGTGATTTCGGTTATCTCAATGTACACAATCACCTTTTTATAGAATCACGCCGATCTGATTTGATTGTCACGGGAGGTGAAAATGTTTCTCCTTTTGAAGTAGAATCAGAACTAATAAAAATTGATCCAATTTCTGAGGCGGCTGTAATTGGCTTGCCGGATAGCGAGTGGGGACAAAAGGTAGTGGCGGTGGTCGTAGGCAAGACAGAGCAAACCATTGATTCTGAGAAAATCCGTAAGGATCTAAAAGAAAAAATAACCGCTTATAAAGTCCCCAAACAGATCATTCAGACGGATTCGCTGCCAAAAACAAGAACAGGAAAAGTTCGACGAGGCGAATTAACAAAGTTGTTTAACAATAATAATAGCTGATTATATTCACTTATTCATCGAGATAGACAAGTCCTTTAGCACCGATATCCGAGCGGTAATATTTATTTTCAAATGAGATCTTGTCTACTTGCTGATAGGTATTTCTGATGGAATCCTGAAGCGTATCGGCCGCACCAACTACACTTAATACGCGTCCGCCGTCGGTAAATATCTTCCCATTTTCTGATCTTGTTCCCGCATGGAAAACAAATGCTTCATCCGAGATATTATTTAGGCCGCTTATTTCCTTCCCTTTTTTATAATCCAGCGGATATCCTTCAGAAGCTAAGACCACACAACAGCGATATTTATCATCGATGATTACTTCTTGCTGATCCAGTTTTTCATTTACGGAAGCTTCCATCAGTTCCAGAAAATCAGACTGCAAAGACGGAAGAATAGCCTGCGCTTCAGGATCGCCCAATCGACAGTTGTATTCCACAACTTTGGGACCTTCGGTAGTTATCATCAATCCGCAGTACAAAATTCCTTTATAGGGATTTTCATCCAACAGCATGGCGGATATTGTCGGCAGAATAATTTCTTTTTCAATCCGCTGCAGCATTCGCCGACCAATAACAGGAGTCGGACAATAGGCTCCCATTCCTCCGGTATTAAGTCCGGTATCCCCTTCACCGATTCGTTTATGATCTTGGGCATAATGTAGGATCTTGGCTGTTTTACCATCAGAAATAACAAAAACAGAAGCCTCCTTACCTTCCATAAATTCTTCAACCACAAGCTTTTGTGCAGCCTCCTTAAACTGATCACTCTCTTTTAACTCGTTGAGACGTTTTTCAACTTCCTCTTCAGTCTCACAAATAAAAACGCCTTTTCCGCCCGCCAACCCATCAGCCTTAATCACTACCGGGTACTCATCTTTCGTTTTGATGACCTGCAGGGCTTTCCCAAATTCCCCGCGAGAGTAGGTTTGGAAATCAGCTGTGGGAATTCGATTCTCCTTCATGAACTCATTGGCAAACTTTTTACTGCCTTCGAGCTGGGCAGCTATTTTTGAGGGGCCAAAAACTTTATGTCCCTTTCCCTCCAGGAAATCAGCGATACCGTCAACGAGCGGCTGCTCGGGACCTACGACCGTAAGATCGATTTTGTGTTCTTCTACAAAAGAAAGGATAGCTTCAAAATCAGATAGCGACAGATCAACATTCGTACCGACTTGGGCCGTCCCGGGATTACCGGGCGCAATATAAAGCTGATCCAATTTTTCTGATTTAGCGATGCTCCACGCCATTGCATGTTCGCGCCCACCGCTTCCAAGAAGCAATACATTCATGATAGATACTTACTTTTTTGAGTTTAACACGCTGTGAAGGAGTTTCTACTCCTGAGCCCTAGAACCATGAGACCTAAAAGCGGGAGTACAACTCCCTTTGTGCTTTTAATTTATCATTTTCCCTCAGGAAAGTTGGTCTGCTATTTCAATAATTTCGGTAAAACTTTCTGCTTTCAGAGACGCCCCTCCAATTAATCCGCCATCTACATGGGGCTGAGCCAGCAGCTCTTCAGCATTGTGCGGCTTCATGCTTCCTCCATATAAGATACGAATCTGATCGGCGGACTCATCAGAATAAAGATCTGCCAGCACCGATCGTATCATCTGGTGCATTTCTTGCGCCTGATCGGGAGTGGCCGTCTCACCGGTGCCAATAGCCCAAATAGGTTCATAAGCAATAACTACATTTTCGAGATCCTCATTTTCAACACCAATCAACGCTGACTGGACCTGCTTTTTGACCCGCAGCTTGTGTTCATCAGCCTTACGCTGTTCCAGTGATTCGCCCACACAAATTATCGGTTTTAGTCCGTCGGACAACGCTTTATTGACTTTGGCATTCACCGTTTTATCCGTCTCACCAAAATACTGCCGGCGTTCTGAATGACCTACAATTACGTAATCACAATTTACCTCGTTTAGCATTTTGGTACTCACTTCACCGGTATAAGCCCCGTTATCTTTGTAGTGAACATTCTGAGCTCCCAACGAAATACCAGATATATCCTGCAGCTCTACAGAAGCTGTCGTCAATGAAATCATCGGCGGACAAACCAACCCATCTACCTTTTCAGGCATCGAATTTAATTTATTGCCGATACCCTGTATCAGCGATGAAGTCTCTTTGGGACCACAGTTCATTTTCCAATTTCCGGCGATTAAAAAACGTCTCATGATGGAGGCTCCTCATTTTTATCCTTTCTGATAATTGTTTGAATTCCTTGGATCACGTCGTCGTATTCATTCCCCACATACTTGCGAATAATTTTGCCTTCTTGATCCACGAGAAAACGAGTGGGAATTAAGCGAATATTAAATTCCTTCAACAGTTGTTGCCGATCAAACGCGCGGGCGTCCGCCACAGGCCACGGCTTAACACGCTCTTCAAAAAAAGCATCTACTGTAATTTGGCTTTCATCAAGAGGAAGTGTAACCACTTGCAGACCAAAATTCTTGTAAATACTGTGTATTACTACTGTGCGGTCAAACTGATTTTGATAAAGCCCGTTTGCAAGCCGGGTGATTTCCAAGATATAAGGACTGCCCAAAAGAGAATCGCGATTGATAGTTTTTCCATTTTCTAAAAACTCAAAATCCGGTATGGTGTCTCCCGGAGATAGATAGTTGAGATCATAACTGATCGATTCTATCCACTGGCGGGACTGCTCATTATCGGGATGCACTTCCTTAAAAACCGCCAGCTTTTCTTTAGCAGCCGAAACTTTTGCACTATCATAAAGTAGTTTGATCTGCTCGATGTTAATCTGCATCGTTTTTTCCGGAGATTCCGTAATATTTGCCAGCGAATCAAGATACGCTGTCGCTGCTCCTAACCCTTTACTGTCGGCAATATATTCTTTGCCGTAAGTAGCTCCCAGATCACTTAGCGCATCGTTATCCTGCACCGAACGGATGCGACTCATCATTTTTTTATTATCCAATCCCTGTAAAATTTGTACAGCTTCCCGTGCCGACATTTCCGATGCAATGGTGCTCTTCTCTTCGTTATAGATATCCCAATAAATATCGCTCCATTTTAACAACTCCTGTCTGAGCGTATCTCCCTTAAGTTTACCCGCTCGGGCAAACTGCATGATTCGCTGAAAATTTTTGCCCACCCGCTGATATTTTTCCAGGGCATTATGCTCGCGAGAATCCACGGTAAAAGTTTCTCTGATGTTTGGTAACTGCCCGCTTATAAACATCGAATCCTGGTCGGCCAATATTACCGACAGCCGCGCCATATTTCTTTGATTTCGACTAACTAGCACCGGGTACTGCCGTTTTTCTTCAAATTTAGCTATCCCGGAAAAGGTACCGTTAGAATCCGAAATGGCATGGAAAAGCGTGTCTGCATCGGCACCGGCAGAATCCTTTTTTATGATTGTGAAACCGATCCCCGAAAAATCATTGGAATTATCGATCGTATCCGAAACCGTAAAATTACCTGAAATGTGGGCCTGCTTCTGCTCTGATCCTGATGAACACCCCCAGCCAACAATTAAGGCTAAGATTACAATAGAGAACTGATTTAATTTTCTGAACATAACTGTAAATACAATAGTAATTTTGCTGATACCCTTTTTCTAGTTATCAAGGCGTTCGCTAATCAATTCCCGCACTAATTCGGGATTAGCCTTGCCTTGAGAACGTTGCATAACCTGTCCGATAAAGAAGCCGATTAATCCCTTTTTACCGTCCCTGTATCGTTCCACTTCGTCGGGATGTCCTTCAATAACCTCCTCAACTATAGGCTCAATAAATCCGGAGTCAGACACCTGCACCAAGTTCATTTCTTCAGCCAGTTTCTCTGCAGACTTATCATCTTCGAGCATAGCATCAAAAATTTCCGTCATTGCAGAAGAATTGATTTTATCATTCTCCCGCAGGGCGACAAGTCCCGCAAGTCGTTCTTCTGAGACCGGAAACTCCTTAATGCTAACACTTCTGTCGTTAAGCGTACGCAACACTTCTGTTAAGATCAGATTTGCCACCGCTTTGGGACTGTTTTCGTGCTCCAGCACATTTTCGTAATAATCGGCCAGGTAGCGATCTTCGGTAAGCGTCTGCGCATCGTCAACACTCATGCCGAACTCGTCTGAAAAACGCTGCTTTCGAACATCCGGCATTTCGGGAA
>CAZYOD010000019.1:0-15879 GCA_964648635.1 uncultured Balneolaceae bacterium
GAGTCTTCATGTAGATGAATTAAGATTAAAAATGCACCATAACCTAGTCTTATACATTTAAGAATGCTGCTAGAATTCGTGGACATAATATCATTATCTGGCATCTAACAGCTTGTACTGCAGATATTTAACACTTTATCTGTATTATTGCAATTGTGTTCAATACACATAATATATATGCATAATATTTTTTATGTGTATGGATATTTGAATTTTAGCAATTAATCAGCTTTTATACTCCATCACTTTTTTAGCCATCAAATTAGTAATAAGTAGAGGTAACGTATGCTTAGTATTGATGTCAGCCGGGCCAAACAATTTCTGGCGGGGGATGAATTTGATCGGGCCTATGCCAAAGCCGAAACGTCATTAAAGGCCGTACAGGATCGCAGCGGGCCGGGCGCCGAATGGCTGGGGTGGAGAGATCTGCTCGACGATCCCAATGATGCAGAACTGGAACAGCTGGATAGCCTGGCAGCAAAAGTTCGCGCCGAGGCAGATGTGTTTATCGTCTGCGGTATTGGCGGCTCGTATCTGGGAGCCCGTGCGATCATCGAGGCGCTGTCTTCATTCTTTGGTGGTGACGGACCTGAGATTATTTTTGCCGGTCACCACATGAGTGGAAAATATCTGCAAGAGCTTATAAACTACCTGGAAGAGCCCAAGCTAAATGAGGAAGGCGAACAAATATCCAAAAGTGTATATCTGAATGTGATTTCGAAGTCCGGCACTACGCTCGAGACTGCACTGTCGTTTCGGGTGCTGCGCAACTGGTTGTCCGAACGGTTTCCTGATGACGTTGAGGATCGCATCATCTGCACGACAAGCAAAGAAGGAGGAGCACTCAACCGGCTGATTCAAGAGCACGGCTATCAGAAATTTGTTATTCCGGATAATGTGGGCGGACGCTTTTCGGTGCTGACACCTGTGGGATTGTTGCCCGTGGCCGTGGCCGGAATTGATATCCGCACGCTGTTTTACGAAGCGGTGTCAAAATATGAGGAGCTGGAAGCGGATCCCGAGCCGGTGCTCGAATATGCGGCCGTAAAATATGCACTGCATGAACAGGACAAGACGGTAGATGTGATCACCAGTTTCGAGCCTCAACTTAAAGCGCTGGGCGGTTGGCTGCAGCAGCTCTTGGGCGAAAGCGAGGGCAAAGAGGGCAAAGGCATATTTCCCGTTTTGGCGGGATATTCTACCGACCTCCACAGCATCGGTCAATTTGTACAGGATGGTCCCCGTAACGTAATGGAAACGTTCATTACGGTTGAGGATACTTCCAAGACATTAACCGTGGAAGAAATACCGGGCGATCATGACGGGCTCAATTATCTGGCGGGACGCTCTTTCCATGATATCAACACCCTCGCTTTTGAAGGCACGCTTCAGGCGCACACGGATGGCGGGGTACCCGGCATTGTCGTCTCTTTAGGCAAGTTAAATGCTCAACATTTAGGTGAATTTATTTATTTTTACGAGCTGATGACGGCGATCTATTGTTACTGCCTGGAAGTTAATCCCTTTAACCAGCCGGGCGTAGAAGACTACAAAAAAGAAATGTATCAACTATTGGGTAAATAACAGATTAATGGCGAAAGATATTAATGAGCATCTTACTGAAGAAGTAGAACCGGATGATCTTAAATTTATAGCTGTCGCCGGTAATATCGGGGCGGGTAAATCGTCGCTGACCGGTTTGCTGGCCAAGCACTTTGGATGGGAGGCTTTTTACGAATCCGTGGACGATAATCCTTACCTCTCGGATTTTTATGATGATATGCGGCGATGGAGTTTTAACCTGCAGATCTATTTTCTGTCCAGCCGCTTTCGTCATCAAAAACAGATGCTTGAGCGGGAGGGACGTTTTGTTCAGGATCGTACGATTTACGAGGATGTAGAAATTTTTGCCAAAAACCTACACAATATGGGGCTTATGAGCGATCGTGATTTTGAAAATTACGAGGCGCTCTTCAAAGAGATGACAAACTACCTGCAATCGCCCAGTTTGCTGATTTATATCCGTGCGCAGGTGCCTACGCTGGTGCAACAGATTCAGCAGCGTGGCAGAGAGTATGAAAATACCATCCGCATAGAATATTTGGAACGACTGAACCGTTTGTACGAAGACTGGATTCAGCGTTATCCTCACGAAAAGCTGATTATCGATACTGATGATCTGGATTTCGTGAATAACAAGGAGGACTTAGGCCGCATTATAGAACTCATTGAGCAACGGTTGTTTGGGTTGTTTAATTGATTGCAGGTAAATCCAAATATTCTTATTTTTGCAAACTCTTTTAAAGATATGTCAAAGCTTGAATTTAACATAGTTGAGATCCCCGAAGGGGAAAGCCGCCGAACAGTCGGTTTATCCGAGGAGGATTTGGATCTGTCTCCCCACGATTTTAGGGGTGGTGAAATAGAGCTGAAGTTTTACCGGACGCTCCATTTCATACGTGTGAACTTCCACGTAGATTCGGATGTAGAGTTGGTTTGTGATCGTTCGCTGGAGCCGTATATTCAGCCCATCGAATCTGATTACGAAGTGGTATTCAAGGTTGATGTAAAAGAAGAGACCGAAGACGAAAACGGGGCGGTGCGACGATTTAATTTTTCGAGCAATACCCTCAGTATCGAAGACGAAGTTCGAGACACGATTTTATTGAATGTACCGATCAAGAAATTGCATCCGAAATTTCTTGACGAAGAAGGAAATCCCAAAGAATTTGGAACAAAATCTTACGGGGATGTAAAAGAAGAGGATGACACCGAGGCTGTAGATCCACGGTGGGAAAAATTGAAAGAACTTAAGGATTAACAAAAATATTACTATCACTACATAATGGCACATCCAAAACGACAACATTCTAAATCCCGACAAGGGAAACGCCGCTCTCACCACAAAATCGGTGAACCTACTTTAGCTGAATGTGATAATTGCGGAGCTTACCACCGTTACCATCATATCTGCAAGGAGTGCGGTCACTACCGCGGACGACAGATTTTAGATGTGAACAAGTAATTTTATTATAAATTCTTCTTCATGATCATCGCTGTAGATGCCGCCGGGGGCGACCATTATCCTAAAAGTCCGGTTAAAGGTTCAATTCAAGCTATAAATGAAAAATCCGACCTTACTGTTGTATTGGTTGGACCCGAGAACATTATAAATGATGAGCTTTCGGAGCATGATTATAATCCGAAGCGGCTTTTGGTGCAGCATGCGCCCGAAATTATTGAGATGGATGAGTCGCCTGCCCAAGCCGTGAAGACGAAGCAAAAGTCGTCTATTGTTTCCGGCATTGGAATGCACAAAGCGGGCAAATGTGATGCTTTTGTAAGTGCAGGCAACACCGGCGCATTACTGGCTGCTTCTACTTTTCTCTTGGGAAAGCTGGAAGGCGTGAGTCGTCCGACGATTGCGTCGATATACCCCACTGTTAAAGGTCCTCGTTTAATGCTGGATGTGGGAGCCAACCTGGAAGTGCGTCCCCCGATGTTTCTTGAATTCGCCCAAATGGGTTGTATCTATGTTGAAGAAATTATGGATATCAGCGATCCTCAAGTTGGTTTAATGAATGTAGGCGAAGAAGAAGAAAAAGGTACTGAAAACCTCAAAGAGGCTTATAAAGAACTGCAGGCTCTTCCCAATTTTGCCGGCAACATAGAAGGACGGGATGTCTTTCCGGCAAAAGCTGATGTTTTTCTTTGCGATGCTTTGGTAGGTAATATCCTCCTTAAATTTGGAGAATCGATCCCCGAAGCGCTTGAAGTATTTATCAAAAAAGGCATAAAAAAGTTGCAGCTAAGCGCTGATGAAGCCAAGCTGGTGGGTAAAATTTTAAAAACATCACTTGCAGAATTTGACCACGAACAAGTGGGTGGTGTTCCTTTCTTAGGCGTAGATGGCGTTAGCATGGTAGGGCATGGAAGCAGTTCGCCACTGGCAATTAAAAATATGATATTGAATGCCGCAAAATGTGTGGAGCACGATATCAATGACAAAATCGTAGCATCTCTTAAATAAATAATCATCTCCCTTTTTACATGGCGGAATTAAAACGAGCAGTAATAACAGCAGTAGGGCATTATCTACCTGAAGCCAGGTTGACGAACCACGACCTGGAAGAGATGGTGGATACAAACGACGAATGGATTAGGACACGTACCGGAATTAAGGAACGACGCATCCTCAAAGACGACGACAAGGCAACGGCTTTTATGGGTTCCGAGGCGGCCAAAGAACTATTGGAAGACCGCGACATTTCGGCCGAGGAGATTGATGTTATCGTTTTTGCAACGGTTACGCCCGATTATCTTTTTCCCGCGACAGCTTGCTTAGTACAAAATGAAATTGGGGCCACCAACGCTTACGCATTTGATGTTTCAGCTGCCTGTTCCGGCTTTTTGTATGCGTTGACGACCGGAGCGAATTTTATAGAATCGGGACGCGCTGATAAAGTGCTTGTTATTGGATCGGATAAGATGAGCTCAATTATTGATTACACGGATCGCTCGACTTGTATTTTGTTTGGAGACGGTGCGGGAGCTGTGTTGCTGGAGCCATCGGAAGATGAAACAGGAATTATTGATTATATCCACCGCTCTGAAGGTGACACGGGTTTGGCACTGTATCAGCCGGCGGGAGGAAGTTTGAATCCGGCAACAGAAGATACGGTAGCTGACCGTCTGCATTATGCCAAACAGGATGGTCGAACGGTATTTAAAAAGGCAACGGTAGGCATGGCCGATGTATCGGCAGAGATTATGGAAAAGAATGATCTTTGCCCTGAGAATATAGAGTGGCTGGTTCCGCACCAGGCGAATCTGCGCATTATTGATGCCACAGCTAATCGAATGGGGCTGGATAATGATAAAGTGATGGTAAACATCGATAAATATGGAAATACCACGGCAGCAACCATACCGCTCTGCCTGTATGATTGGAAAGACAAACTTAATCACGGTGATAATTTAATTCTGGCTGCTTTTGGCGGCGGCTATACGTGGGGATCAATTTATGTTAAATGGGGGATGAAGTAATGAGTACAGCTTATTTATTTCCGGGACAGGGATCTCAATCTGTAGGAATGGGGAAATCCCATTACGAGGAAAATGAAGAATTTGCTAAGTATGTAGATCGGGCCAATGAAGTGCTCGGTTTTGATCTGAAGCAGATCATGTTTGAAGGTCCCGAAGAAAAACTCAAGCAGACTGAGTATACACAACCGGCTATTTTTCTGCATTCAATAGCGCTTTTTAATACGCTGGATGCCAGCCCCGATATGGTTGCGGGACACAGTCTCGGCGAATTTTCGGCATTGGTTGCCTGCGGGGCATTGCAGTTTGAAGACGCGCTGAAAATTGTTCGACGTCGCGGTGAGCTTATGCAGCAGGCCGGAGAAGATAATCCGGGTACAATGGCTGCGGTTATCGGGATGGATGACGAAGTCGTTGAACGAATTTGCAAGCAGGCTACCGATGAAGTGGGCAATGAAGTGATTGCAGCCAACTACAACTGCCCGGGACAGCTTGTTATTTCCGGGGATGTCGAAGCCGTTAAAAAAGCAGTGGAACTGCTGAAAGAGGAAGGTTGCCGATTGGCCAAGATGCTGCCGGTGAGCGGGGCGTTTCACTCTTCGCTGATGCAGTCGGCATATGACGGTTTGAAGGAAGGCTTGGAGTCGCTTGATATTTCTACACCCGATTGCCCTATTTACAGTAATTATACGGCGAAGCCGACTACCGATCCCGAAGAAATTCGATCAAACGTGTTAAACCAGCTTTTGAATCCGGTGCGGTGGACTCAGACGCTTCAAAATATGAGCGCCAACGGTGCAGATTCCTTTGTGGAAGTGGGTCCCGGTAAGGTATTGCAGGGATTGGTGAAAAGAACGCTTGATGACGTAGAAATCAACGGGTACCAATAAGATTCTTTGTCATCCCGGACAGCGATCCGGGATCTCGTACGGCATAAGCCGCAGTTCAAAATTTTTAATTTAAACAGCGTTTCGTGCTATGAGAAGATCCTGATCCGCCAGCCGGCGGACAGGATGACATTTGACGAGTTTAAAAGTATTAACTGAATCGAAATTATTATGAGTTTATCACTTGAAGGAAAAACAGCGTTAGTAACCGGCGGAAGTCGAGGAATAGGTCGGTCCATTGCTTTAATACTGGCAGATTACGGTGCCGATGTAGCGATCACCTTTAGAAGTTCGGTGGATGCAGCCAATGAGGTGAAAGAAGAAATCGAATCCAAAGGGCAAAAAGCGAAAGCGATTCAGGCAGATGCCGTAAATTTTGACAGCGCTGAAGAAGTGATTAGTGAAATTACCGAAGACTGGGAAAAGCTCGATATCCTTATAAATAATGCAGGGATTACGCGTGACAATCTGATTCTGCGTATGAGCGAAGAAGATTGGGATCAGGTAATAGACACCAATCTCAAAAGTATTTTTAATTACAGTAAAGCCGTTGCCAAGCCGATGATGCGCAATCGCGGCGGCTCAATTATCAACATCAGTTCGGTTGTAGGTCTTTCCGGCAACGCCGGACAAAGCAACTATGCCGCTTCAAAGGCGGGGATTGTAGGATTCACAAAATCTTACGCGAAAGAGCTGGCATCCCGAAATATTCGCGCCAACGTGGTGGCACCGGGATACATCACTACCGAAATGACCGGCGAACTGGATGAAAAGGTGTTGGAATCTATTAAAGAAGAAACACCGCTGAATCGTGCAGGAGATGCTGAAGAAGTAGCAAATACAGTTGTATTTTTAGCTTCAGATCTGAGTTCGTACATTACCGGCGAAACAATCCGCGTAGATGGCGGTATGGCTATGTAAATATTTTGTAAGTTGGGCTATGAAAATACATCTTTATGCTTAGTGTATTTTTATAAATTTAAATTGTATTTTCAGCCCATGATTTAAGCAAGTAATAATCAAAATTAACTCGAACACAAGTTAAATAACTGTTATGTCACAAGACGTTGAAGCAAAAGTAAAATCAATTATCATTGACAAACTGGGTGTTGATGAATCTGAAGTAACCCATGAAGCTAATTTCACCAACGATCTGGGTGCCGATTCTCTCGACACAGTGGAGCTCATTATGGAGTTCGAAAAAGAATTTGATATCAGTATTCCTGATGAAGATGCAGAAAACATTGCAACAGTAGGAAATGCTGTAGAATATCTTCAAGAGAAAGTAAGCTAAACTAATTTTTCCACACGCTATTTAATAGCATGTCAAATCGCAGAGTAGTAGTTACCGGTATCGGTGCCCTTACCCCTGTGGGTAAGACGGCACCTGAATACTGGAATGGTTTAATATCGGGGAAGAGTGGCGCTCAACCTATCGAGCATTTTGATACAGAGGATTTCCCTACCAAATTTGCAGCTCAGATCGAAGATTACGACGAGCTGGATCATTTCGACCGCAAAGAGGCGCGCCGGCTGGATAAAGTATGCCAGTATGCGCTTATTGCTGCGGAAGAAGCTATCCAGGATACCGATCTTGATCTGGACGAAATCAATAAAGATGAAGTAGCTGTTATTGTCGGTACGGGGATCGGAGGAATGATCACTTTTTATGATCAATCCATTTCATTCCATGAGCACGGTCCTAGAGGGGTATCACCGTTTTTTATCCCAATGCTTATACCGGATATGGTAGCGGGACAGATCTCAATCAAATATGGGTTTAAAGGACCTAATTTTTGTGCCGTATCTGCCTGTGCTACCGGTTCTCATAACATTGCGTTGGCTTACGATTCTATCCGAAATGGTCAGTGCGATATGGCGGTCTCCGGCGGTTCTGAAGCGCCGGTATCGCGTATTGGAGTGGCCGGGTTTACTTCGATGCGAGCAATGTCTACTCGAAATGATGATCCTCAAACAGCATCACGTCCTTTCGATAAAAATCGGGATGGATTTGTTTTGGGAGAAGGATCTGCTATTCTGTTTCTCGAAGAGTATGAGCATGCTAAAGAACGGGGGGCGCAAATCTACGGAGAAATCGTCGGTTACGGTTTTTCTGCGGATGCCCACCATATTACGGCACCCGATCCTGATGGTGAAGGCGTAATTCTGGCGTTAAATCGAGCACTCGATTCGGCAGGTATTACTACCGAAGACGTGGATCACATTAATATGCATGGTACTTCTACACCGCTTGGTGATATTGCCGAGACGAACTCTATTAAAAAAGTCTTTGGAGATCATGCTTACAAAATAAACCATAACTCCACGAAGTCGATGACGGGACATGCTCTTGGTGCAGCGGGTGCGATGGAAGCATTAGCTACCATGTTATCAACTTATCATGGAATGATTCCGCCCACCATCAATTTTGAAACTCCCGATCCGGAATGTGATCTGAACTACACATTTAATGAGGCTGAAGTCCGCGATGTAAAATATGCGCTTAATAACGCATTTGGATTCGGCGGACATAATACCACGCTTGTCTTTAAAAAGTTTGAAGAGTAGTAGATGTTTGATCGACTCAGATCATATTTTCAGTCTGATGAAGAACTACCCGCGGAGGAGAAAGCACGAATAGAGGAATTAAAAAAGATTATCGAGACGGAGATCGATAATCCATTTATCTATGTGCGGGCTCTGCGCCATCGATCTATTTTAGCTGATGATAATTTTTCTTCTACAGATTCATACGAGCGACTTGAGTTTCTGGGAGATGCCGTCCTTGATCTTATCATCACTGAAATAATTTTTGATCTTTTTCCCAATAAAAATGAGGGATTTCTTACCAAGCTCCGAGCTAAACTTGTAAAAGGGGATGCCTTGGCAATGTACGCCCGAAGACTGGAACTCAATAAGTTAATGTTTCTCGGAGAGCGGGTGCAGGGGCAGGGGATTGAACAATCCAAAAGTGTTTTATCCGACCTTTTTGAAGCCCTCGTAGGAGCGCTATATCTCGATGCCGGATATAAACCTGCTTCGGACTTTGTCCGTTTGGTAATAGAAAAAAATGTAGATTTCGATCAAATTATCGATAGCTTGGATAATTATAAAAGCTTGTTACTGGAATTTGCACAAGCCCGTCAGATGAAAATCCCGACATATGCAGTTATATCAGAAGAAGGTCCGGGCCATGATAAAACCTTTGGCGTAGAAGTCTATGTGGACAAGAAACCGGTAGCCAAGGGTAAGGGAAAGAGTAAGAAAGAAGCGGAGCAAAAGGCCGCGCGAAAAGCTTTAGAAAAACTTCAAAATAATAATCCTATAAAAAAATAAGCCTGACAAAATTAATTGCCAGGCTTATTCAGCAGGCGCTCTCCAAGTAGCAAATTCTTTTCCTTCGTTCACACTATAAACTCTTCGTCCCCTCCTTATTAATGGAGAGTAATAACTTATTTACTCCTCTTTTTCTTGTGACCAAAAAATCAAAATTAAGCTATTCCCCACAGTCGCAATATCTTAGCCGCACTACTTGTTAATTCCATTCTTTATAGAGGAATTGGCTCAAGTAGTTCCTCCTGAGATGTCATTTATCTTTGTCACTTTGCGTCATAGAAAATCTAAAAAACACCCCGTAACAAATATTAGGACGTCTATCACACAATTCTCACTACCAAAAAGTTAGATTCAGTTATTTATTATCACATGGATTTCAAACATAGAATGATAAAGGATAGATAAATATGTCAAGAAATGATGGTAGATCTAATCAAGTAGGTGAATTAAAATCCGATAGAAAATACCCTCATATTCCGGGACAACCTAGGGATGAAAATACAGCTTTACTTTTAGATGAGCTTGTTGCCCATTTAAGGCAGAAAAGGAGTGAACTTAGGGAAGAGTGGGCACAACGTATTCAGGAAGCTGAATTACTTACGGCTATGAATAAACAGGAAATTTTAGCCGAAGCCACCTCGGTATATGACAATTATGTGGAGGCGCTGGCCACAGGCACTTATTAAGCATTGCAATCATACGCACAAAACTTGTCGGAGCGAATTATTCCGCGAGGAGTAGAAACACACGAAGTAGTAGGTATTGTGTTATTATTGCGGGATGTTCTTGCCCGTTCACTTTTTGCAAAATATCGAGATGATTTTGGAAAACTCAACCGTATACTTGACGCTTATGAACCTGCGGCGAATCGTATTGCAAATACGGTAGCCGTTGGATTTGTCAAAGAGCGGGAACGCGTAATCCGCGACCAGCAGGAAGCTATACGGGAGCTGTCGACGCCGGTACTTCAAGTGCGAGAACGACTTCTTATTTTACCGATTATTGGGATTGTAGATCCCAAACGGGCGCATAAACTTACAGAACAGTTACTGCAGGGGATTAGGAAAAACCGAGCTAAAGTAGTAGTCATCGATATTACCGGTGTCCCCACTATGGATGAAAAAATTGCCAATCACCTGGTTCAAACTGTAGACGCTTCGCGATTGCTTGGCGCGAGCGTAATACTGACAGGACTCTCTTCGGAGATTGCTCAAACCCTGGTTACAATTGGTGTTGATTTGACGAAAATTATCACTGTAGGTGACTTGCAGGGTGGTATTGAGGAAGCAGAACGCAAATTAGGTTATCATACCGAACAGATTGAACCTATACCGTCGTAATACATTTAAGATAACAACGCTATGCAGGTACCTATTCTTAAACAGGGTGATTATCTGATCGCTTCGGTTCAGTCTTCCCTTGATGATAGCGAATTATTGCGGTTGCGCGATGATCTGGTAGCAAAAGTATCTAAGGTCCGAGCGAAAGGAGTAATCATTGATGTTACAATCCTCGATGTAATGGATTCTTTTGCTACACGAATACTTCGTGATGTCGCTCATATGATAAAATTAAGAGGTGCTCCTACTGTTGTAGTGGGCATACAGCCTGATGTAGCTTTTACAATGGTGCAACTGGGATTAAGTCTCGGCCACATAGAAACTGCATTGGACTTGGAAGAAGGATTAGCTCATTTAGATAAGCTTAAAGTAAGTGAACATTAGATTTTAATGAATTTTCAGGATTTTCCCCATAATCTATTGTGTAATAAGAAAGACTATAATAACTTTAATATAATAACTACTAAAATAGCTTGAGAGAACTTTACCTTTTTAATCCGGAAGCTGATTAGCTTAGGAGGAGCCGTGTGCAAAGGACAGCATAAGACCAAATCAGTGAGGACATTAAAACTGAAATCCGATAAAGATTTGGTTGAAATAAGAAAATACGGCCGATTAGTGGCAGCTCGTATGGGCTTTACTGAAAACGACCAGACTGCCATCGCAACGGCGCTTTCGGAAATAGGCCGGAATGTAATTGAGTACGCCGAAAAAGGAGAGGTCACGATTAAACCTAATCCCGAAGAAGGTTGTCTCATGATAACTGTAAAAGACGAGGGGCCGGGCATAGAGAATGTAGATAAAGCTCTCCAGGAAGGATATTCCAGCGGACAGGGTCTTGGCATTGGTCTTCCCGGTGCAAAGCGGGTAATGGATGTGTTCGAAATTCAAACGAGCAGTAGAGAAGGAACAACGATTAAAATGCTAAAGATTCTCAATAATCATAATGAGTTTTAATGAACCCTATCTCAATTCAGCACAACAAAGTTGTTTGGAATGGAGTGTCATGCGTTCTTGTAAAGAAGGTGAAAAAAACTGTGGAGACGCCTACCTCGTAAGTGAAAACGGTAATCACCAGATATTAATAGCAGTTATAGATGGGTTAGGACATGGTAAGTTGGCTGCAGAAGCAAGTAGTAAAGCTGTTGAACTTATGACAAACGCTCGCCATCAGTCACTTATAAATCTGGTAAAATATTGTCATAAAGGATTGCGTCGTTCGCGTGGCGTAGTAATGGGATTAGCTTTAATAAATTTTTGGGAACATACACTGGCTTGGTTAGGTGTAGGTAATATAAAGGGAGTGCTTTTTTTAGCCGATGAGAAAAATCAAGTTCATAATGAGAGAATGATTGAGCGCAGTGGCATTGTAGGATATAATTTACCTTTTCTACAAGTTTCGATGGTCCCGATTGTAAAAGGGGATGTACTCCTTTTTTCGACTGATGGAGTACAGAACAGCTACTTAGATAAAGTGGACAGAAGTAATACACCGGAGGAAATTGTCAGAATATCTTCGTCATCTTTTAAGGGTTCTGATGATGCGCTCATTTTTGCAGCAAAATATAAAGGAAATAGGAGTTTGTGACGTGGAAAAAGAAGAAATTCGATCGGTTTATTATAAAGGACTAAAGAATTTTATTAAGGAAAATAATGAGAAATCTCTTTCCAAAGCTTATGAGAAATCCCGGAAGTTATTGCGCAAAGGACTCAATGAAAGTGATTTGATAGCCATTCACCATAAAGCCTTGGATGAGATTTTTGAGAGCGACTCCATGGAGTCAAATAGTGAAACTATGGAAAGAGCTTCATGCTATTTTAAGGAGTGGATGGCTCCACTGGAAATTGAAGTACATAGTTACCAGGCGGTGATTGATGAACTGAATAAGAAGAACGAGCAGCTTAAAGAAGAGGTAGAAACTCGGCGCCGGGTGCAAAAAGAGCTGGCAGAAAGTAAAAATTACTTTCAGACTCTTATCGAAAATGCCCAGGATATTATCACAGTGATTGATATGAGAGGGATCGTCCGTTTTGATACTCCTTCCGTAAGAAAAATTTTAGGCTATAAAAAAAATGAGCTCGTTGGCAAAAATGCTTTTCGTCAAATCCATCCGAAGGATCTTAAAAAAGTGGAGAGAATATTTTCACAGATCCAAGAAAATCCCGGGCAAACTGTCGCTGTTGAGTTCCGATTTCGCCACAAGAATGGTGGCTGGGTTTATTTAGAAAGCCTTGCAAAGTTTACTTCTCAAAGTCGTGATGGCCCAATGCTGGTGATTAACTCCCGGGATATCACTAAGCGTAAACAGCGTGTACAAAAGCTGAAAGAACATCGCGCAAAACTTACTGAAGCACAAGAAATAGCAAAATTAGGGTGGTGGGAATGGAACATTGAAGGACAGCCTGAATTGGAATGGTCGGATGAGTTGTGTCTCATGTATGGAATAGATCCCGAAGAGTGTGATGAAAAATATGATTCCTTTATTAACTATGTCCATCCCGACGATCGAGAGAGAGTAAAAAATACCGTTGAAGCTGCCCTGGAGAACCGAGATTCTTTTTCACTGGAATACAAAATCATCAGAAAAGATGATGAAGTTCGAATCCTGGACGGCAGGGGGCGTGTAATGGTAGATGAGGAGGATGAGGTTCTTAAAATAATTGGTACTGCACAGGATATAACCGAACAGAAAGAGACAGAAAGGAAAATTCGCGCTTATAATGAACGAATTCAACGATTATCGGAGCGGCGCCAGCGTACACGAGAAGATGAACGCATTCGAATTGCCAGGGAAATTCACGATGAATTAGGGCAAATGCTTACCGTATTGAAGATGGATATTTCGATGATGAGTGGAAGTATGAAGAAAAAAGTATCCGGTGAAGTTCTGGAATACTTTAATCAAGAGGCAGGAAAGGTTTTAGATCGTATCAACACCATAATTGACTCTGTGCAACGCATCACAACAGAGCTTAGACCTGAAGTACTTGATGATTTGGGATTAATAGAAGCGCTGAAATGGCAGGCCAGGGAATTTAGAAAAAGAACTGATTTAAATATAAGATTTAAATCAAATGTAACTAGTACAGACTTTTTGGGTGAAGATGAAACCACCACTTTATTTCGAATATATCAGGAAACCATGAATAATATTATCCGTCACGCTCAGGCCACAGAAGTTAAGATTGAGCTGGAAAAGACGGAAAGAAATCTGATGTTGTCCGTAGAAGATAATGGTATCGGTATTACTAAAGAACAACAAGAAGCATCTAATGCTTTTGGTATTATGGGGATGCAGGAACGTGCTCGCTTTTTGGGAGGTGATGTGTCTGTTGAGGGTAAAAAGGGAGAGGGAACCTCGGTAGTTTTACGGATCCCGATAAACAAAAATAAAAACATTCAATTAAGGGAGGAGATATGATAAAGGTACTTATTGCTGATGATCACCCGTTGGTTCGTGAGGGCCTGAAAAAAGTGGTTGATCAAAGCACGATAGATATAAAAGTGATTGATGAGGCAGAAGATGCACACGGGCTGATGGAAAAGCTACGGAATACAAAACCTGACATTGTTGTTCTGGATATAACTATGCCGGGCAAAAGCGGGCTTGATGTTTTGAAAGAAATAAAAAAATTCTATCCCGATTTACCCGTCCTGATACTCAGTATTCACCCCGAAGATCGATTTGCAATTCGAGCACTAAAAGCCGGGGCAGATGGCTATGTAAATAAGAGTAGTATTTCGGATCAATTGATTACGGCAATTCGTAAGATTGTTACTCAAAAGAAAAAATACATTAGCCAGGATGTAGCCGATCAGCTTGCAAACCGAGTAGATTTGAACAGCCAGGAACCGCTGCACGAGTCATTATCTGATAGAGAGTATCAAATCATGTGCATGATAGCTTCGGGGAAAGATGTGAATGAAATTGCAGAAGAGTTATCTCTCAGTGTCCAAACAGTACACACATATCGCTCGCGCATCAAAGATAAGATGGGATTAAAGTCTAATGTAGAATTTACCAGATATGCAATGCAACAAAACTTGATTGACTGATCACAAAGAGTGACTTTATTGCTCTAAGTTCAGTCAGGTAAAGGATTTCCCCACAGTAGAATTAGGAAAAATTAACTATGATTGACTGAAATAAGTAATAGATTTTTAGTCCGTTAAGTTTGTATACTCTTTATGATGAATTGTAAATTATTAAAAAACAATTACTTGTAGTTATTTATCGTGCAATTAGTGTAATCCTAATTTAGCATTATTTACAAAATGCTACTGCTGGTTTAAGCAAAAAAAGAGTTAGTTTAAAAAGAGGGAGAAACATGGCAGAAGATAAGAGTACAGGAGAAAAAAAGGGAAGGAAAACAAAGGAGAGTAAAAAACCCGTTCTTATAACACAGAATCCCATCATGGAGGAATTGCTATCAAAAATAAAATTGGTAGCAAAAACTAAAGCAACCTTGCTTATAACGGGAGAAAACGGAACGGGAAAAGAGGTGCTTGCAAAACTTGTGCATTATCACAGTTCCCGGAAAAATAAGCCGATGGTAAATGTTAATTGCGGTGCAATACCTTCGGAGTTGGTTGAGAGCGAACTGTTTGGCCATGAAAAAGGAGCGTTTACAGGGGCTCATGCTCGAAAAGAGGGTTGTTTCGAACTTGCTCATCAGGGGACCTTATTTTTGGATGAAATAGGAGAGATGCCTAAATCAATTCAGGTTAAATTGTTAAGGGCTGTAGAGTTGGGATCCTTCCGGAGGGTAGGGGGCAAAGAAGAGATTGATGTTGATGTTAGTCTTATTTCTGCCACAAATAAAATCTTGATTGATCAGGTCAAATCGGGAAGCTTCAGAGAAGATTTGTTCTATCGATTAAATGTTATCGAACTCTATGTGCCGCCCCTTCGTCATCGTAAAGAAGATATTCCACTTTTAATCTCATACTATAAAAATAATTTTACAGACCAATATGGTATTGATGATATTGAGTTTAGCGATGAATGTATGGAAACATTCTTAGCTTATGACTGGCCGGGGAATGTCCGTGAGTTAAAAAATGTGGTTGAGCGATGTGTTGTACTTTCTGAAGGCGGGGAAGTCGATTCCGGCGCTATCCCATCAAGAATCCAACGCGGGGAGAACATCTATCCTGTTTGCAGCGGTAACCCCAATAACAATATTATTCAAATTCCAATTGGGACGAGTTTAGAAGAGATAGAGCGACGGGTTATTGACCAAACTCTCTATTCGGTAGATAACAACAAGAC
>CAZYOD010000020.1:0-15807 GCA_964648635.1 uncultured Balneolaceae bacterium
CAGACATTCATGACAATTAGAAACAAACCGAAAGTATTTTGTCTAAAGTAAAAGATGGTGACACCGTAAGAGTGCACTACACAGGAAAATTAACGGACGACGGAACTGTTTTTGACAGTTCACGAGACAGAGAACCACTGGAATTTAAACTGGGAGAAGGGAAATTGATCCCCGGTTTTGAGAAAGCTGTTATCGGAATGGAAGAAGGCGATGACACAACAGTCGAAATCCCTTCCGAAGAAGCCTATGGTCAACGTCGCGAAGATCTGGAACTCGAAGTATCTAAATCAGACCTGCCCGACAACATTGAACCGGAAGTTGGTATGCAACTTCAAATGCAGCAACAAGAAAATGGACAGGCTGTCCCGGTTCAAATTACAGCCGTTGAAGAAGATTATGTTAAACTCGATGCCAACCATCCGCTGGCTGGTAAAGATTTAACATTCGAGATTGAGCTTGTTGAACTAAAATAACTCTCAAGCTTAATTAAAGATTTTGAGCCTGGATTCGTTTTCGGATTCAGGCTTTATTTTTTTCGGACGATCGTTACACCATCGCGAACGGTTAACATTACCTGTTCAACAGAGTTGTCTTTCCTAATTATATCATTAAATTCATTTATCGCCTTTGCCTTGTCACTTTCGGGATTAAGAACATCACCGTTCCACAATACATTATCAATCACCATAAGTCCGCCCGGATTTATTCTTGGCAAAATCATCTCATAATAAGCCGGGTAGTTGATTTTATCCGCATCCAGAAAAACAAAGTCAAACATCCCCTCAATAGTGGGAATAGTTTCGAGGGCTTTCCCCATCAGTAATGAAATTTTTGAACCGGCATCACTTTTTCCAAAAAAATGGCGTGCAACATCTTCGTAGCGCTCATTATACTCACAGGTGAACAACCTCCCCCCTTCAGGCAACGCCTCGGCCATCGTCAGCGCTGAGTAGCCGGTAAATGTCCCGACTTCTAAAACTCGTTTAGCGTTCGATAGTTTTATCAGAATAGCCAACAGCCTCCCCACCTGTCGCCCGCTGAGCATGTCAGTAAACTCCAGATCCTTCTCCGATGCCGATATAAGCTCCTGCACAAGAGGAGAATCCTCCGTTGTATGTTCAATAGCATACCCTTCAACAGCCTGCAAATCCATAGATCGGTTTCGTATCAATTATAATTGGTAACTTTGACTGAGCCTAAAGATATTCAGGTCGAAAATACTCAACAAATATTATACTGTGGATTTTATCCCTGCCAAAGAATCACCGTTGTTTATTAAAGGATTTCGGCTGTTTACCCGCCTACTTTTTAGATTTCGGTTCAAAAAGGTGTGGCTAAAGCAAGAATATGATCCTTGTTCGCAGTGTAAAACGGTGTACTTTTTGAATCATCACTCCTGGTGGGGTGGGTTGATCCCTCTTCTGCTCAATGGGTTTCGATTGCACCAGAAAGCTCGGGCAATGATGGAAGATAAACAGATGAGAACCTATCCTTTTTTTCGAAAACTTGGTGCGTTTTCTATTAACCGGGAAGAGCCGCGGAAAACTATAACATCGCTCCGTTATGCGGTTCGCTCTTTCGATCGACAGCATTCCAGCTTATTCATTTACCCCGAGGGAACCATTACGCCGGCAGGTACAAAATTGGAATTTGAAGGCGGACTAGCTTGGCTGCACACGCATTTAGATGATATAGATTTTGTCCCCGTGGGCATTTACATGCACACTATTCGCTACAGCAAGCCGGAACTCCATCTTCACATAGGACGACCGTTAAGAGTTAAAAAAGTACTTCCCGCTGATGAAAAAACGAAACAATTCGAAACTACTTTGGACAATATGTTAGATGATTTACGATCATCCGCGGGATTTGATGACTCCGAATTTGAACGGTTATTGTAGTAATAAAAAGATCCCGGTCCATAAAAGTAAATTACCACGTCCAGCGATAGAGCTTCTTCGAACGCTGCACCCAATGCGGCTTCTCTGCATTATAACGAATACGCATATCCACAAGCGGCCAAAACAAACGAGAATAAATGCGATCGGGATACAAATATTCACTGATTCCTGACTGCCTTTCTACTATATTTTTCCCGGATATCTTTAAAAATGCATCGCACCTGTAGCGACGGTAAAATGGACCGTTATCCAATTGTTGGCTCATTTGTACCTGCACTTCTCTACCCTTTGATCGCAAACCAATCTTGTGCGCTGTTTTTAATCCGAAAAGCGTCAATCCTTCATCGGACAATGCAATCTCATCAAAATTTTCTATAATTTTCTCGTTGTCATTATTTATAAGCCAGGCCTGGTGCTGCTCTTCACCGCGGCGATTCATTACATAATACACCAGCGTAGCGTAGTTGAAATGCACGCGTCCCCAGTACCAGTCCGAAAACTCGTCCCGCATCGGCTCATTCCCTGTATTATGATCGTGATAGCCCCTACCCTCGAATGCTATTGTTTGGGGATTTTCATTGGCAGCTGAAATACAAATATCACCTCGCACTTCAGCCCTTGGCTGAACTAAATTCCAAGAGTGTCCTTTTTCAGCCTTTTGATCACTTTCAAAAATTGTTTCCTGCGGTTTTGGACTTTCAAACGAAAGCTTAGCTTTGATACTGTTTCCGTTTGCCAGCGTCTCTTCCAGAACAAGCTGATAGTTCATCAGATTATCATCGTTCACTCCTTCCATTTGATGAGAGCCGATCTCCACGTACGGTTTATTTTCATCAAAGGTGCAGGCGGATTTCTCAAACTCGGTAAAGCTATAGTAGACCGGATTTCCATCCTCATAAACAGAAATGCTAACCGCCGGGTAACTTGACGGCATGGGTTCCTTACCTTGCAACAGGGCCCTGTTATACCGTGTTGAAAACGGATTTCCCTCATAAAAAATGATTACGAAACCATAACGTCCGTCTGTTGAAAGTCCATCAAAATACCACCATTCGTATCCGCCCGATTGATGAGGTACGTGCCGTATATCCTGACTGAAATCCGATATTATCTGCATAGTTTGCCAATTAAATGGTTTGTCCACTCAGCCGCAACTCATCGAGGACAAACAATTTGATCTTATCATTTACACTCCTACCTTTTAACCGATGATGATTTTGCTATACATAGCGTTGGGTTATCTCTTAATAACCAGTGGTATTCTTCTGCTTAACCGTCGGGATTTTACTCCCCTGGAGCCCATTCCCCGCCACTATTTTGATGAGCAAGCTCCTGAAGTCAGCATCTGTATTCCAGCCCGTAACGAAGCAAAGTCCATTGAGCGTTGTGTACGCTCCGCTGTTGACCAACAATACCCGAACCATCACGTCTACGTCTTGGATGATAACTCAACAGACGGAACAACCAAAATTCTTCACAAACTTGAGAAATCATTTCCAAATAAGCTTAGCATTCTTAATGGCAAACCCAAACCGAATGACTGGCTGGGAAAATCGTGGGCCTGCCACCAGCTTTCGCAAACTGCTGAGGGTGATATCTTTATTTTTGTTGATGCCGACACTTGGATGGAGCCGAAGGCTGTAGCAAAGACGGTCCGCGCTATGGGCCGTGATATTGTGGATCTCATCACCCTGTGGCCACGACAGAAGCTCGATTCATTCTGGGAAAAAACCGTGATTCCGCTCGTTTACTTTGCCCTGCTAACCCTGCTGCCTGTCCGATATGCTTATCGTCCTCCAAAGTGGATTCCGCCTCTTCTCAAAAGAAAATTAAGTGTCCACTTGACTGCAGCCTGCGGGCAATTTATGGCTTTTAAAAAGAAGGCATATCGGGCAATAGGCGGACATCAATCCGTAAAAAATAATATCGTAGAAGACGTAGAGCTGGCAAAAAATATTAGAAAAAACGGATATACGATGAAGATGTACCACGGGAATAATACCATCAGTTGCAAGATGTACTCCTCCTCAGACGAACTTTGGCAAGGATTCCGCAAAAATTTTCTGGCCGGCTACGGCGATAATATTTTTGTGTTTGTGATGATGAGCTTGTTACATATCATCAGCTTTATTTTTCCCGTCATCTTATTGCCGTTCCTACTGATAAATGGTTCACCGTTACTTCTCACCCTTTGTCTTGTCGTCATTGTTCTCATGCTGTTACAACGGGTAATTATCGATAAATGGTTTAACTGGGATTTGTTATTCGGGTTTCTGCATCCCCTCGGGGTCGGATGGTTCCAATTCCTGGGGATACAAGTGCTGGCAGATTATTTTAAGGAAGCACCGGTACAGTGGAAAGAACGCCGTTTATAAATTGGTTTATCTGAGTCCCTCCCCGGTTAAATTTCTGTTTATTTTTACCTCCAAAGTATCCATATTGCAGCAGATGAAGAAAGCGATTGATAAATATCTACGCTATCTAAAGATCGAGCGAAATGCTTCGCCGCATACGATTACCTCGTATCAAAACGATTTAACGCAGTTTCTCACCTTTTGCAGCGCTCATTTTGATGAAGATGAAGACCAACTGAATCCTAACCTTATCGAACGCATTTCTATTCGACTGTGGCTGGGCGAACTTTCCCAACAGGATTTAGCTAAGAGTTCAATTGCACGGAAAGTAGCTGCCATTCGATCTTTTTTTAAATACTGCTTTAAGCGTGGAATCGTCGAACAAAATCCGGCGCATCTCTTGATTGTTCCTAAGAAAGATAAGCCACTGCCTAAAACAGCCAATCCCGAAGATTTAAATCGAATGATGGAATTGGCAGAGGGTAATACACCAAAATCTGCACAAAACCGTGCTATTTTGGAACTCCTTTACGGAACTGGCATTAGATTGAGTGAACTGGTCAATCTTAATGTGGAGGATATCAATTTTAAACTCAACCAAGTTAAGGTACTTGGAAAAGGCGCCAAACAGCGTATTGTACCTTTCGGCAAACGTGCGAAGGAGGCTCTGGAACAACATCTTAACATCAAGGAAAAACTATTTGGCGACCGTACAAATGCCGATGCCCGGAAAGCGGTATTTTTGGCAGCAAGCGGACAGCGCATATACCCCCGCGCCGTACAGCGTATCGTAAAAGATTATCTACAGCGTACCAGCGAAGTTACTCAAAAAAGTCCTCATGTATTACGACACAGTTTCGCGACTCATTTGCTTGACCAAGGCGCAGATATTCGAGTCATTAAAGAATTGTTGGGGCATGCAAATTTAGCCGCAACGCAAGTTTATACTCATACTTCAGTCGAACGGCTGAAAAACGTTTACGAATTAGCTCATCCGAGAGCTAAAAATTAAAGTTAACTTTAGGAGGTTTCTATGAAGACGACGTTCACAGCAAGACACTTCGATTCAACTACAGAACTTCACAATTATGCCGAAGAGGCTGTACAAAAATTGGATCAATTTTATGATCGCATTCTTACCTGTGATATCATTTTAGAACCCGTACCTGACGATGAAAATCCACAACAAGCAGAACTTAATGTGAAAGTTCCACAAAAACTGTTAAATGCTAAAGAACAAGCACCTTCTTACGAACAGGCGATCAACAGAGTGATAGAAGACATCACCCGCCAACTCAAAAAATATAAAAGTAAAACCCTTCATAAGCGGTAACTTCTATGCCTTTCGGTGACCACGAATCAATTCCCAAAAAAGAAAAAATAAGCGTTTCATATTTGGTAGAACGCATGGAGGAACGCGTTCAAATAGATTTGAAACCTTTTGTTCCCGAAAGTGAAAACAACCGGCGTTTTGTGACCGAGGCGGATCTTCACCGCCCCGGTCTCGCGCTGGCCGGTTATGTGAAGCTTTTTACCCATCAGCGGATACAGGTTATTGGAAATACGGAAACGCGTTATCTGAAAGATCTTAACAAGAAAGAACGAAAAGAAGCATTTCGAAACTTGACCAAATTTGATATCCCGGTTTTGTTTCTTACCCATAATAATACCCTGCCCGACTATCTGCTTGAGATAGCCAAAGAGGCGGGAATTCCCATTTATGGCACTTCTCTAGAAACGACCCGCTTCATGCAGATTATGCGTGACTTTTTGGAGGATCAGTTTGCCCTCCAAACGATGGTACACGGTTCAATGGTGGATGTGTATGGTATCGGTATTTTGATCGCCGGAAAATCAGGAATCGGTAAAAGTGAGGTGGCCCTGGATTTGGTAGAGCGTGGACACCGGCTTGTAGCTGATGATGTTGTGATCCTGACAAAGAAAAATAACGTGTTGATGACTTCGGCTACCGAAATGAACAAACATTTTATGGAGATCCGAGGGCTCGGCATCATCGATATAATGTCAATGTTCGGTGTCCGGGCCATCCGGTACCAAAAGCGGCTTGAGGTAGTACTGGAGCTGTCATTGTGGGATGAATCTAAGGATATCGAACGCACAGGCTTAAATCGTGATACCACTTCGGTGCTTGGTATCGACATCCCGTTGATAAATCTGCCAATCACACCGGGTAAAAATATTACCGTAATTGCCGAAGTTATCGCTATGAATTATCTGCTGCGTCATTATGGCTATGATGCTGCAGAAGCATTTCAAGAGAAAGTAAAGACCCATATTGCTGAGAAAAAAGATCCCAGCGCCATGCCCAAAAGAGCGATTGAATATTTTGAAGGGGATATAGAATAATTCTTCAATATTTTTGCATATAAAGTTTTTATATGTACATTAAATTTTTATAATAGACGGCTTATTATATTTTCTCTGCTACGGTCAGTATGAATTAAACTATCATCTATGCCTTTAAATAATTATTTCTATTATGATGAGCACAGCTGTGAATTTGTGCCCGTCGAGTATAATAGTTTAGAACGGATAGTCTATACCGCTTGTGTATGGATACTGTGTGGAGTGGTGCTTTCCGGCATTGGAATATCCATTCTCTCCTTTTCGGTGGGAACTCCTGCAGAAATTGCTCTTAAAGCCGAGAATCAAGAACTCATCAATCAGCTTAAAAAGACAAAAACCTCCATACAGGATCTAGACCAACAAGTAGATCAGCTGGCCAAGGCAGATAATGAAATGTACCGTTCGGTGCTGGGGATGGATGAAATTTCTTATGACGAAAGGGAAGCCGGCGCAGGTGGTGCTGATGTCTATTCTGAATTTGACGTTTACAGCCAGGAAACTTCCGAAATTTTAAAGTGGACTGCCGAAAACCTTGAAAGTCTGGAGCGAAGTATTAACATCCAGAAACTAAGCTTTCAGGAAATCCAAAAGTATTACAACAAGAATCATGAAAAATTGAAGCATATCCCTGCCATCAAACCTACAGATGGTATCATTTTAAGTGGTTTCGGGATGCGCTATCACCCTGTTTTACAGTATGAGCGTCAGCACGACGGACTTGATTTTCGCGCGAATGTTGGCAGCGAAATCTATGCAACAGGCGACGGGGTTGTAAAATATGCCGGCAGAAAAGGAACATTCGGTCGTTTGCTTATCATAAAACACGGATATGAATATGAAAGCTATTATGCTCACCTCTCCTCTTTTGCCAAGGGGATAAAATCCGGTGCCAAGGTAAAGCGGGGCGACCTAATTGGCTTTTCAGGTCAATCGGGCATGGTTGAAGGTCCGCATCTTCATTACGAAGTTCGCAAAGGCAGTGATCCCATTGATCCGCTCAACTATCTTTTTGCTGATACCACTCCCGAAGAGTATATGATGTATAAGGATATTGTTGAAAATAACCACAAATCAATGGATTAGGACTTTACTGGTTTTTAAACTGGGCTAAAGGGGTGTTTTTAACAGCCCTCTTTTTATTTTACTGAATTTTTCATACGAAATTTCTATCTATCCTCAGTTAACTCTCAACAACATTTATTTACCTTATGGTTTATCCTAAGCAACTGCTGATTTTTTCACTCCTATTCCTCTTTGCTGCGCCTGCTTTGATACACGCCCAATCTACAAATAATATAGAGCTGTCAGCTTATCAGGATGATGCCCAAAAAATAATTGATGCAGCAATGGCTGATGACGAAGCATTCGAAACGCTCACCTATTTTGTGGATAAATTTGGCCATCGATTTAGCGGTACGGAAAGTCTGGAAAATTCTATCGACTGGATTTTGGGCGAAATGAAAAAGCAGTCTTTTGATCATGTTACATCCCAAGAAGTTATGGTACCGCGATGGGTTCGGGGTGATGAATCGGCAACTCTTTTAGCTCCTTACGAAAAAGATCTGCCCGTACTGGGACTTGGTGGAAGTATTGGCACGCCTGAAAGCGGCATTGAAGCAGAGGTTCTTGTTGTTGAGGATTTTGAAGAATTGAGAGAAAAGGCAGAACAAGCCCAAGGAAAAATTGTGGTTTATAATGCTCCCTTCACTTCGTATGGAGAAACCGTGCGCTATAGATACCAAGGAGCCATCGAAGCGGCCAAAGTTGGAGCCGTAGCGAGCTTAATTCGATCCGTGGCACCCTATTCCATGCAAACACCGCATACCGGAAATTCAGCCTATGAGGAAGGAGTGAAAAAAATTCCTCAGGCAGCTATCACCCTTGAACATGCCAAGCTCTTACATCGCCTGCAAAAGCAGGGAGAAAAAATTAGAATCAGGCTCTCAATGGATGCCGAGACTTTGCCTGATGTTCCCTCAAGGAATATTATTGCTGAGATTAAAGGATCCGAAAAACCGGAAGAAATTGTGGTCCTGGGTGGGCATATTGACTCTTGGGATGTTGGTCAGGGAGCGATGGATGATGCCGGAGGCTGTTTCGCGGCGTGGGAAGCTGTCATGCTGATGAAAAAGCTCGGACTTAAACCTAAACGTACGGTTCGGGTAGTAATGTGGACAAATGAAGAAAATGGCCTTCGCGGGGCAACGGCTTACCGGGACATGGTGCAAGAAGATGGGACACTGGAAAATCATGTATTGGCCATAGAATCTGATGGCGGAGTATTTGAACCCCGGGGATTTGGTTTTGGGGGATCAGATGAAGCTTATGGAATGGTAAAAGCCATTGGGAAATTGCTTAGCCCCATCGGTGCAGATAATATATCAAAAGGTGGCGGCGGTGCCGACATCGGTCCAATTATGCAGGAAGGCGTACCGGGAATGGGCTTACATGTAGATAACTCTCGCTACTTCTGGTATCACCACACGGCTGCCGATACTATTGACAAGCTGGATGAAGAAGAATATCAAAAGTGTATTGCTGCAATGGCTGTTATGGCATATGTAGCGGCGGATATTCCTGAACGATTACCTTGGTAGACTTTAAAAAGACGCGCACGAGATAGAAACTGCCAATTATTTTTGTTCAGCTAAAAACCTTTTTATCAGCTGATGGGAAGCGCGGATCGACTTTTTCAGCCAATCTAATTGTAAATTAAGTTTTTCTGAATCGGTCAGCGTCCAATCCACATCAGATTTGCGAACACGGGTTGACAAATCGTATAGGCAGAGCGCTGCTCCTACCGAGATGTTAAAGCTCTCGCTGAATCCCACCATGGGAATTTTGGCATAGCCGTCGGCCTGCTCCAGAGCATAATCAGAAAGCCCCGTATACTCCGCACCGAAAACCAAAGCAGTTTTCTGATCCAGTGTTACTTCATCGATGGTAACATCATCTTCGTGAGGAGTTGTTGCTATAATTTTATACCCCTTTTCTTTAAGGTGCTGATAACAGTGCTCCGTATTATTCTGTCCCGTTTGATTATAAGATCGCAGTGAAATCCATTTATCTGCCCCTATTGTTATTCCCTTATTAGGATCAAACTCATTATTATTTTCTATTATATGCACATCCTGAATCCCAAAGCAATCGCAGCTACGCAAAACAGCGCTGGCATTGTGGGGCTGGTAAATATCCTCCAAAACAACAGTTAAATATCTAGTTCTCTTATCCAACACGTCAATAATCGTCTGCCCGCGTTCCGGAGTCGCAAATTCCTGCAGATATTCAACTAATTGTGATTTCAACAAATCATCCATAATATGTGCATATGCTATGTTTTAAATTTCAGAAATGTTATACTAAAACAGGATATTAGGTTTTCAATTTAAAAAGGAGGTTTTATGCTTGTGCGTGATATCTTAAAAAGTAAGGGCACAAAAGTCCATTCTATTACTCCGAAAGAGACAGTATATAAGGCCATAGCAAAAATGGATGAGCTAAATATCGGTGCTCTGATCGTACTTAACAATCAAAAATTAAATGGCATCATCAGCGAGCGGGATTATAGAAGTAAAGTTATATTAAAAGGACGTTCTTCGAAAAGTACTGAAGTCCGTGAAATTATGACTCCGGATGTTTACTGTGTCAATCCCACTGATTCTGTAGAGAGGTGCATGTCGATTATGACGGAGAAAAAAATACGTCACCTTCCGGTTATGCGAAAAGATGATGTTATAGGCGTAGTATCAATTGGAGATTTGGTTAAGGCCATAATTTCAAAACAGAAATTTGAAATAAAGAATCTCCGGCACTACATCCAGGGACAGGGCATTTACCCCGGTTAGTCAATCCCAGGGAAAGACTTAGCCTCATTAATCGCAACGGATAATGAAGCCTTTCTTACGTACCGTGTCGATGTATTCGTTATCGGAATGGGCACGAATTTTTTTCCTGAGATAACTGATATATACATTGATATAATTTGTCTGTGTATCGAAATGAATATCCCAGACATTTTCCGCTATTTCTTCCTGGGTTACAATCTTATTCTTCTTCTTGAGAAGATATACCAGCAAGTTGTATTCATTATTTGTTAGGTCAACTTGGGTGTCATTAACACTAAATACACGTTCCAGCATATCCACTTTGAGCTCGCCACAGGTGATAATTCGATCTCCGTTCACCTCACTGCTCCTGCGACTTATTGCTTCAATGCGTGCCAGCAATTCTTCCGTGTTAAAGGGTTTTGTAAGATAATCATCAGCACCTACTCGAAGACATTTAATCTTAACATCGGTTTCCTGCTCAGCGGAAAGAACTAAAATAGGGGTAGTAATCTCCTTGTCTCTCATTTCTTTTGCCAAATCAAAGCCGTCGCCGTCAGGTAAGCCCAGATCCAAAATTATAATATCGTAGGCGTTTTCTACGACCTGCTCTTCTCCACTCTCAGCAGTTTCCGCAATATCAACCTGATACTCATTTTTTTCTAAAACCGCTTTGACAAGTGTACGAACTGAAGGGTCGTCTTCAATGACTAATACATTCATGATAACCGTTATTTCCGTTCCCTAGTTAAAACCTAAATTACGCTTGTTGATGATGATAACTATCTGATTGTAACCATGCTAAGCCTATAAAACAAGTAGAATTTAGTGGTATATCCCTTGTAGCCACTTTTTGGACTCATTTAAAAATAAACTACTTAAAACGTGTCTTTCTTCCAATTCCTTGAATGTAACCTGAGCGCCCCACTCTGATAGTTGCTCACAACTTTTTTTCTGCGGTGCACTTTGTACACTTTCATCTTTGGATCCGTGCAAAGCCAAGACATTCAGATGATCATAATTTCCTCTTTCCTTTTCAAACAGCTCAGTTTTTATGCGCGATCCAATTACAATCAAATCATTCACATGCTTCCATCTTGATAGTGCAAAGTAACCGGCTAAATATCCTCCCATCGAATATCCAAAAAGAGAAATCCGATTGGCAGAAATATGATCTAAAATATTGTCAATCAATTCCTGAATAAATTCGGAAGCCAATTCGAGCGACTTTACAAACTGATCCTGCTCCCCATCATACAAATACCACGATCGTCCCCAGTCTTTCACCTTTTTGCGATGCTTCCGATCGTAAATCGGGTATGGACCTTGTATAAACAGATGGTAAGCGCGCAACGAAAGTAGCTCATCGGTCAGCTTCTGAAACTGCTCGATATTCTGATTAAATCCATGCATATAAACAATGAGTGGTTTTTCTCCCGAATCCCCCGTCTCGATAAGCTTGTAGGGAACCTCAATCTTGAATGATGATTTTCCAGAAATCAGTACTTCCCGCATAGACTTTTCTTGATAATAATGAGTCAATGTTTCAACTTTTCGCACCAATATAAAAAAATTATGTTTAGCCGCAGGTATTTCGAGACGGCTAAATTTTCTATTGGGATTTACGATTCATCACCATTACTTTTGAACAAATTAAATTAGGGATTTTAAGAAACTACAGACTATGGCCGAGTTAAGAACCGACTGGACAAAAAGTGAAATTTCTGACATCTATCATACCCCTCTGATGGAACTCATCTATCGGGCTGCAACTGTTCACCGCGAGCACCAAGAAACGGGTGAAGTTCAGGTATGTACCCTGTTGTCTATCAAAACAGGCGGATGTCCCGAAGACTGTGCTTACTGTCCCCAGTCGGCCCACCACGACACTGATGTGGATGCCGAAAAGATGCTGGAAAAAGATGAGATTCTTTCCGCCGCACAAAAAGCTAAAGAAGCCGGCAGCACACGCTTTTGTATGGGGGCTGCCTGGCGATGCGGACGTGAGACCAATGATTTTGACAATGTGCTAGAGATGGTGAGTGAAATAACCGACATGGATATGGAGGTCTGCTGCACCCTGGGAATGCTTACCGATGAACAAGCAGAAAAATTAAAGGAAGCGGGACTCTACGCCTATAACCATAACTTAGATAGCAGCGAAGATTTTTATAACAGGATCATCTCTACTCGCAAATATCAAGACCGGTTGGATACTATTCAGCGGGTTCGGGAAAACGACATCAGCGTGTGCTCAGGCGGTATTATCGGGATGGGAGAAACTGATGAAGACCGTATTGAACTGATTCACAATCTTTCAACGATGCCCGAACATCCTGAATCAGTACCTGTCAATGCCCTGATTTCTGTTGAAGGCACGCCGCTCGAAAACCAACCTAAAGTGCCCTGGTACGAAATGGCTCGAATGATTGCCACAGCACGAATTACAATGCCGGATTCAATGGTTCGACTCTCCGCAGGACGTGTGGATATGAGTATGGAAGAGCAAGCGCTTTGCTTTATGGCCGGAGCTAACTCAATATTTACCGGCGAAAAACTGCTGACGACCGATAACAACGAGTTGGAAGAGGATATGAAAATGTTTGATATTTTAGGACTTTCTGCTCGTGAAGCCTTCAAAGACGCCAAAGAAAAGCATATTCCAGAAGCAACGGAAGCTGCCGAATAATCGTTTAACTTAGGCCGCAGCTTTATTTTTACACCTTGCTCAAATTTCGTACTCTTTTAGTAGGTTAATAAATAATTCACTTACCTATGAAAAAGGGATTAACTTTAGTCGGCTGGATTTTTATTTGCAGTCTGGCCGGCATTTTTGGAGCGCAGTTTGAGCCCGGGCAATGGTACGAAATGCTTGCAAAGCCCGCATGGACACCACCTGACTGGGTGTTCCCCGTTGTTTGGCCAATTCTATATATCCTGATGGGTATTTCAGCCTGGCTCTTGTGGAGAATGGAAAATGTATCTCTCACCGGTACCGAGTTCACTTGGTTTTTTGTGCAACTGATCCTCAATGCTCTTTGGTCGTGGATATTTTTTGGAATGCATCATGTTGCAACGGCGCTGGCAGAAATTTTACTGCTTTGGACTGCCATTCTCTTTACCATTTTCCTTTTTTGGAATAGAAACCGCTTAGCAGGTATCTTACTTATTCCCTATCTGCTATGGGTAAGCTATGCATCTGCTTTAAATTTTTCGATCTGGCAACTAAATTGATCAACCTTGACTCAGCGTTATGACTACATAATAGCAGGCGCGGGTGCATCGGGGCTTTCTTTGACCTGGAACCTACTGCAATCTCCCCTGGCCGAAAAAAAAATTTTAATTGTAGATTTAGATCTCAATCCTAAAAGTGATAAAACTTGGTGTTTTTGGGATTCCGGTTCTCCCCCTTTCTCCGACATCGTTCATAAAAGCTGGCAACAGGTTGAGGTGAGTGTATTTGATAATCGATCCACTCACTCCCTTGAAGAATATACCTACCACTGCCTCCGCAGCATTGATTTTCAACAAAAAATACTTAGGGCGGCAAACGAGCATCCCAACTTAGACCTGCTTGAAGAACCCATTACAAAGCTCAGGTCAAATGGCAATGGTGCTACACTACACACTGACAATCACTCCTTTACAGCTGATTACATCTTCCAGAGCTGTTTTAACCCTTGGGATGGAAGTTCAGGCCTTCCTCATTATCCATTGCTGCAACATTTCCTGGGATGGGAAATAACACTTAACAAACCATTGTTTAGTGCAAATACATTTACGCTTATGGACTTTGATGAGACTTTTGATGAGGGCGTAGCTTTTATGTATCTGTTGCCGTGGTCACCCTCCTCGGGACTCATTGAATACACTGTTTTTTCAAATCAGCTTTTGCCGAAAGCATTTTATGAAGAGAAGATTGAACTTTATTTGAACAATCGATTCAACTTAAAACCCATTGACTATCAAATTCAACGGCGGGAAGGAGGAAAAATCCCGATGATGGACCGACCTGAAAAGCCGTGGTACAAACCGCAAATTATGAATATCGGCACGGTGGGCGGCATAACTAAGGCATCCACAGGATATACCTTTCGACGCATTCAACGGCATGCCCAACAAATTGTAGAAGGGTTGCTTAAAAATGGAAAACCTGCAGATCGACCTTTATCAAACAAACGATTTAAAGCGTACGACCTTTGGCTCCTTCAAATAATTCACGATCATCCCAAAGAAGCACTTCAGGTCTTTAATCGTCTTTTCCGGAATAATTCGATGGACGAAGTTTTCCGTTTTTTGGGAGAAGAAACAACCTTCTGGCAGGATCTCAAAATTATGAACAGCGTCCCCTACTCCCCGTTTTTACGAGCGATATGGAAGACAAGCAATCGCCTTCGAATAATTTAAACTAAACTTACCACCACTATTTATTTATCTGATCGCAGATATCATCAAGAGGGGGATCAAAATCCTCCTGAAAAATTTCAAAAGGTACGCGGAACCCTACTTCTTCTTTAACATTACTCTCTTTGATAACCTGCTGGTAGGTTTCGTAACAGTCCAGCGAATCTTCAAACTTTTGGTAATCTTCATCGGTGGCTTGCACCCAGCAGTCGATATCTTCTTGCTTCGAGGACGTTAAGTTAAATTTTCCATCCCCTTCTTCTTCGCTAAAATGAGTAAAAAACGCCAGCCGTCTCGGGTATTTTTTGCCCTCTCTTTTCATATCGCAATAAACACGTTTAACCACAGCATGGCTCACCAGATGATCTTCAAAACCACTGATTCCATGCACGGCGTATGTCACCAAAACATCCGGTTTAATCTTTTCAATCTGGCTCCGAATCACCTCTTCAATATCTGCCGGATCCATCTCCTTTAGCCCACTGTCAGGTAGGTCAAAAACGGTCATACCATTCAGATCAAGCACTTTCTCCACACACTTCATCTCTTTATATCGAATTTCTCCCATCTCTTTCTTGGAAACTCCGAGTCTGAAGCGCTGCTTTGTTGCCTCTCCTTTTGTCAGGGTAAACAGATAAACCTCATGTCCTTTGCGACGTTGTGCTGCAATTGCGGGAGCAGGGCCAAAAGATTCATCATCGGGATGCGGAAAAACGTAGAGAATTTTCATACAGCTTCTGGTTTGTTATTTGTAGCTATTGATGTTAACGATAATTTTGAATAACAAAAACCAGAATAAAAAGCTCTAATTAGCCAAAGATGAAGCAGATTGAATATTTAACGCTTCCTCTTCCAAAACAGGATTTTCAACCTCGACGTCGCTCTCAATTTTTCCATCCCGCAGTCGAATAATACGCCGCGCGTGGTCAGCAATCTCCTGCTCGTGAGTAACAACCA
>CAZYOD010000021.1:0-6927 GCA_964648635.1 uncultured Balneolaceae bacterium
AAACAATGAAGAAATTTTATTCGCTCATATTACTCGTTTCTTTCTTGGTTGGCACATTGCAGCCGATCTTACCGGCCATTGATTTTGAACTGAACCGGGGAAACATCATTGCGCTGCTTAATTCTACCGATTGTGAATTCGGAACTTTTGAAGAAGTTTTCAATCCGGATTGTACATCAGGAGAGGATAGTGACGATCAAAGTCTCTTGAATATCGATTACTATCCCCTGGCTTTGCAGATAACAGCGATTCCCAAACCCATTGCGTTTCCACATAAATCAAGAGCTTATCTGCCGCTGAATAAAAATATCTTAAGTCCAACTTTCCTTCCTAATCCTCCGCCTCCGCGGGTGAGCTAAAAAAACTGTTGGACGTACAGCTGTTTGTCTTGAAGACAATATTAGAGGTACGTCCACAGTTATCTTCCGATCTAATTTTTAGCTCAAACTAATATATCCTCAACGGAGGTAACTATGAATTTTCTCAAATATATAATCATTGCTGTCGGCATGTTGCTGGCAATGGATACATCAACAGTAATTGCACAAGAAACACAAAAAGCAGAATTCGAAATAGAAGGTATGCAGTTTGGTATGCCCGAAGCTGAAGTCTTCACCGAAGATTACGACGGTCCCCCCGTTGTAGGTGAATACCTGACGATGCTGCCGAATGTCAAACCTTTAGATTACGAAGGCAATAAACATCACGAGGTACGAATCGATATTATTGCCCAGGAAATTGAAGTAGCCGACGGTGTTAAATATCGCGCATGGACTTTTGGCGGTACTGTCCCGGGTCCGGTACTTCATGTGAAAGAGGGTGACCGTATTACCTTCACCATGAAAAACCGTTCCGATGAAGAGGTTACAATCACTGATCCCACAAAAGAAGGATCACCATTCATGCAGCAGGTTGCCGAAAACAATTTCATGAAGGCTGAACCTGCAAGTACGCCGATGCCGCACTCCATGGATTTCCATGCCGGTACGGTAGCTAAGGATGACAAATGGAGAAGTATTTCTCCCGGTGAAACCATCCGATTCGATTGGGTTGCTAACTATCCCGGCTCATACATCTACCACTGCGGTACACCCAGTGTCTTGATGCACACAGCCATGGGGCAGCACGGAATGGTGATTGTTTCCCCGAAAGATGGGTATGACACGGGCTATGAAGTGGACAAGGAATTCGCCATTGTCCAGTCAGAATACTACCTGAAGAAAGGTGCCAACGACCTGTACCAGTACGACTATGAAGCAGCGCAAAACGTAAATCCTTCGCACGTGGTATTTAACGGTCACCAAACAATACTGCACGATCAGCCACTGGAAGCCAACGCCGGTGATCGCGTACGCCTGCACTTTTCCAATAACGGTCCGAGCGGAACATCAAGCTTCCACGTAATCGGAGCCATTTTCGACAGAGTTTGGCTGGAAGGTCACCCATATAACGAGATGCGCGGTATGCAGACCGTACTGTTGGGCGCCTCTGGTTCAGCTACAATGGACTTCATCGTGCCTGAAGAAGGAAAATATATCCTAATCGATCACGAGTTTGCAGATGCTGAAAAAGGTGCCACAGGCACCCTGAAAGCCGGGCCTCGTAATAAGTAATTCAACAACTAACAAGGATACATACTTCAAGATATAGATAACATGAAATCCCTGACGAACATAGCACCTGTCAAAATCACGCTGACCTTACTGGCGGCAGTGATGACACTGGGCCTGACCGATTTGGTCCGGGCCCAGTCGGGACAGGTGCTGGTTCCGTCGGGATCTTTTCACTCGGTTATGCCTGAAGTGGAAGGAGAAGCAATACCGGTAGATTCTTTTTACCTGGATATTACAGCAGTAACCAACGAACAGTTTGCAGAATTCTTAAAAGAAAATGAAAAATGGCAACGTGAAGAAGTGCCTTCTGCTTTTGCCAATAAAGGATATTTGAAACACTGGAATAAACACACTCCCGATTACACTGTTCTCGGGGAAGAACGTCCGGTCACCCGTGTTTCGTGGTTTGCCGCGAATGAATATTGTCAATGGACGGGTGGACGTTTACCAACGCTTAACGAGTGGGAGTATTCAGCCCAACTGATAGATTTTGATACAGCCGCTGAAGCCAGACAGTTTGCAAACCGTTTGATTAGCTGGTATTCAAGCGTCGATTCAAAGAATATTAAGCCAATAGGATCAACCGGCGTAGAAACAAAGCATGGCATAAAAGATCAGTTCGGATTGATTATGGAATGGGTCGAAGATTATAAACCCGTGACGGCCGATGCGCTCTCTCTGGATTGCGGGACAGTGGGCCGGATGCAGCAACTGGGTAACAAATACAGCTATGCTGCTTCTATCCGCTATATCACCCGAATGAGCCATAGTCCCCAAAGTGCGACAGCTACAATGGGATTTCGTTGTGCCTATGATGTTGAAAACGTAAATGAGAAAGGAGAAACACGATGAGAATTCTGACTGCCATATTTCTTGTAGCGATTTTCACTGCTTCGCTGAGCGCTCAGCATCAGCATGATGCCAATAACACGTTGAGCGCAGAAGAAGTGAAAAGCGAGCACTCACTTTATCATCTGGATGAAGAATGGACCGACCACCGCGGGAATGCAATTTCGCTTAAACATTTTGAAGGGGAACCTGTTATAGTCGTGATGTTTTATGGCAACTGCACGGAAGTATGTCCCGTTCTAATTCAGGACTCATGGCGATTGTACAATGGTTTGGATCAGTCGCAGCAAAAATTGGTGAATGTACTTGCTGTCACCTTCGACACCAAGAACGATACGCCCGAGGTACTGCATGAATACGCTCAGCAGGAACAGCTGAACATCCCGGGATGGCACTTTATGACCTCCGATGATTCCAGCGTCCGAAGTCTTGCCATGATGCTGGGTGTGCAGTACTCCCAAACGAGTGACGGGCATTTTGCTCATTCCAACTTGATAACCGTATTGGATGAGAAAGGAAAAATCGCAAAGCGTGTGGAAGGATTAAATCAACCAATGGAAGAAGCTGCTGCCGAAATCAGCTCCATTATCAGTAAGGAAAAACTGCAATGAAGGTTTTAACAATCATATTAATCAATATCGGTATCTGGTTTGGCACTACATCTGTCGCCGAAGCTTACAGCCCCAAGACAGATACTGTTACCGTGAAAATCCGCGGTACTGATACCGATGCCCAATTTGACCCTGCGTTAGTTGAGATTGAGCCCGGAGATATTGTTCGGTTTGTGGTCAGGGAAGGGTTACATACTGTGACCGCATATCATCCGGACAACCGTCGTCCGCTGCGTATTCCTGAAGAGGCAGAATCATTCGATTCGGGGCTGTTGGAAGTCGGAGACATTTGGACATTGCAGATAAAAACAAGCGGAGTCTATGATTATTTCTGTCTGCCTCATGAACGATTGGGACATGCGGGGCGCATAATTTCGGGATCCGTGGATACAGTCCCAGATTATCCCGGTGCTCGTATCCCCGATGCTGTACTTAAGAAACTTAATGATATAACCAACAACACCTATAAAAACCAATAAATAACAAATACGAGGATTAGTTATGAAATCAATAACAAAAATAGCATTTATGGTCGCACTTCTTTTTACCGGCGTTTTTACCACCGCCATGGTAGAGAATGACGAAGCCAGAACGATAGAAATTATCGGAACAGACAATATGAAGTTTGATGTAACTTCTATTGAAGCGGCTCCCGGTGAGAGAATCACAATTAAATATACCACTAAAAGTGACCTGCCTAAGCAGGCAATGGCGCACAATGTTGTAGTACTAGATAAAGATGCGGATGTCGAAGCTTTTGCCAGCGAGTCGGCACGTGCCCGTGATAACGATTATATCGCTCCCGGATACGAAGATGACATCATTGCAGCCACTGATCTGGCCGGAGGAGGCGAAACTGTTGAAGTGACTTTTACGGTTCCTGAAACAGCGGGTGAGTACACCTATATTTGCTCATTCCCCGGACACTTTATGGGTGGAATGAAAGGGGTACTTACGGTAAAAAATCCGGCAAGTTAGCCCTCACATAAATAACTCATGCAAAAGGGGCAGTTATAATCAGCTGCCCTTTTTCTTTTGCTTATGCCCACACAAACTCCCCTTTTTCGGTGATTCGCAAATTACCTTCCTTACCTTTTTTTGCCAGATCCTCCAACGTATTTCTCTCCAACATTTTACGAATATCATCACGTGTTCCAGCCCACTGATCATGCAGCGGACAAGGTTTGGCAGATCCGCAGCCCGGCAATCCCAGTACGCATTCTGTCAAAACTTCCATACCGTCAATGGCTGCAACAACTTCTAAAAGTTGAATTTCATCGGCCGAACGAGTCAATCGAACTCCGCCTTTGGGACCTTTCATCGACTCCAGTAGGTTAGCTTCAGTGAGCTGCTGGAGAACCTTGGTCAAGAAATGTCGAGAAATTTCTAGTTTCTCACTTATCTGAGTAATCGATGTATAGGACACATTCGAGACAGACGCTAAATAAACAGATGCTCTAAGACCATAGACACAAGCACTGGATAATAACATACAATCGGAGGTTAATTGAATTATAAACTACTTGGGAGGCCAAATATATAAAAGAATTCAGAGTAATTTATACTAATTATTTCTTGCTTCTAATTAATGAGTCTCTTAAAATCTAATGCTCATATTAGAATAATAGAGTTTGATTTATAAGCTCCCCCATTAGCAGATGAAGTTATTATCCCAAGGTTCACAATACGCCCTTTCAGCGGTTATTGCTCTATCCAAACAACCGGAAGGGGCAACCGTTTCGGCTGCAGATTTGGCGAAGCCGCTTAACTGTCCGGCGGCTTACCTCTCCCAGATATTATCAAAGCTTAAACCCTCTGGAATCCTGAAATCACGTCGGGGATTAAATGGTGGAGTATATCTGGCTCGGCGCCCCAACGAAATAACACTCATGGAAGTCATTGAAGCTATTGACGGAACTGACTTCTTTACTCGTTGTTTTTTGGGCATAGAGGGATGTGGAAAAATTGAGCCCTGCCCGTTTCATGAATTTTGGTCGAAAGAACGAAAAAAGATACAGAAATGGCTGAGTGAAACTACTTTTGATGTTGTAGAAGAAGCCATGTCTGACAGTTGGTTTGACTTGCGACTTCATTTTCAAAAAACCTGATGCTTTAATGAATACCGATGTCCTTACAGAAACCAACTGCTATCATTGCGGTGAACCGTGTTACGGCGATGTGGTTTATCTGGAGGACAAATCCTTTTGTTGCTCGGGATGCAAAATGGTTTATGAAATACTTGATGAGAATAAACTGAACAATTACTACTGCCTCGAGGAACAACCGGGAATTTCTTTTAAAAATAATCAGAACAATAATCGCTTTGATTATCTGGAAGATCCCTCGGTAGCTGAGCGTCTTATAGATTTTAAGAACCGGGGATACATTTCGATCACCTTTTACATCCCCAATATCCATTGCACCTCTTGTGTATGGTTGCTCGAGAATTTATTCAAGCTCGACAGAGGCATCACCAAAAGCAGCGTCAACTTTCTGAAACGTGAGCTTACTGTTTCTTTTGATGAGAACTCCACCTCATTGCGATCGGTCGTCGAGTTACTGGCTTCCATAGGATACGAACCGGAATTACGCCTGGATAAACTTGATCAAAAGGCTTCTGCATCACCCGACCGACGACTTTGGCTGAAATTGGGTGTGGCCGGTTTTGCTTTTGGAAATATCATGCTATTTAGTTTCCCGGAATATCTATCGGGGTCCACCCTTAGCGACCAAGGCTCATTCCACCTCTTCTTTGGGATACTCAATATTGCACTTGCCTTACCGGTATTGCTTTTTAGCTCAAGCGACTATTTGAAATCAGCCTGGGCCGCTATAAAACAGGGCGGTATAAACCTGGACGTACCGATATCTATTGGGATTCTATCGCTCTTTATCCGTAGTGTGTACGAAATTATTGCAGGCGTAGGAGCAGGGTATATGGATTCGTTCACCGGACTGGTATTCTTTCTATTAATCGGTCGTATCATACAGAAAAAAACCTACGAGCGACTTTCCTTCGACCGCGACTATCGATCATATCTACCCATTTCCATAACGGTCCTTGATGATAACGGAGAAGAGCACTCCACTTCTATCGATAAACTTAAAGAGGGGGTGCAGATGCTTATCAGAAACCAGGAACTGGTGCCGGCCGATGCAGAGTTGCTATCCCAAAACAGCTTTATTGATTACAGTTTTATTACAGGGGAATCGGAGCCGGTTGAAGTTAAAAAAGGAGAAACAGTCTATGCCGGAGGCAAAGTAGTGGGGCCGTCGGTCAAAATGAATACCATTAAAGAGGTCTCAAACAGTTACCTGACTAAACTGTGGAACAATGCCGCCTTTGATGATGAGCAAAGAAAAAATATAAGCTCGCTGGCCGATCGCATAAGTCCCCATTTCACTCTTGCTGTTCTGGGTATCGCAGTAACCGCCGGCATTTTATGGTGGCCTATCAGTACTGAAATGGGGCTGACGGTGTTTACAGCAGTACTTATTATAGCATGTCCCTGTGCTCTGGCTCTATCAACGCCCTTTACACTTGGATCGGCCCTCAATATCCTTTCAAATAATGGACTGCATGTCAAAGGAATAGAAGTAATTGAGCGAATGGCCAATGCTACATCCATTGTTTTTGATAAAACCGGGACCCTGACCAAAGCGGATAAAGCAGAAGTCCGGTTTGAGGGAGAGTTAACCGATGAAGAACTAAGCCTCGTAAAATCAGCCTGTCGCCAATCTGTACATCCGCTCAGCCAAAAAATCGCTGGGATACTTAATGTTGAATCAAAATGTTCTGCAACAAATTTTGAGGAAATTGTTAATAAGGGAATTACTGCTACTGTCAACGGCCG
>CAZYOD010000021.1:7027-9495 GCA_964648635.1 uncultured Balneolaceae bacterium
CCTATTTTGAAGGAGATTCTTTACGCTTTGATCAGACACCCCGGCAAAAGCTGGATTTCATTAAGCAGCTCCAGGATAAGGGACAGCAAATTATAATGATTGGTGATGGTTTGAATGATGCAGGTGCATTACAGCAAAGTGATTTTGGCATCGCCCTTACTGACAATGTGAGCTCTTTTACACCGGCCTGCGATGCCATTTTGGATGGACAATTTCTCCACCGAATGAACAAACTTATTGATTTCTCCCAGGTCAGCATCACTATCATCAAACTTAGTTTTGGGCTGTCCCTAATTTACAATGTCGTTGGGTTGGGGTTTGCTGTTTCGGGTCACCTTTCCCCGTTGGTAGCAGCCATTCTGATGCCGCTGAGTTCCATCAGCATAATGATATTTACGACTGCAGCAACACATCTGATAGCTAAAAAAATGGGGCTGGCATCATGGAAGTGATTTTCATGCTCATCGGATTTAGTTTGCTGGTTGCACTCATTTTTCTGGGGCTCTTTTTCTGGGCGGTACGCGATGGGCAGTATGACGATGGCTATACACCCGCTATAAGAATTTTATTCGACAACAATACTTCAGGCAATAAAAAAGAAGACCAAGAAAACTCTAAAATAAACGAAGGCTAATGTCTACAGACACTTTAATCGAAGATAAAAAGGTCGGACCCGACACTTTTTATTACGACAATCAGATCGTCAAGAAGTTTGGGATCGCTACGGTTTTTTGGGGCATCGTCGGTTTCCTTGTGGGATTAACGGTGGCGTTAAAGCTAATCTACCCTGATTTCCTTGGCTTTATTCCCGAACTATCATACGGACGCTTGCGTCCCCTGCATACCAATGCAGTGATTTTTGCTTTTGCCGGGAATGCCATCTTTTACGGGGTCTATTATTCACTGCCCCGCCTGTGTAAAACGCCGATGTGGAGCAATAGGCTCAGTAAAATTAACTTCTGGGGATGGCAGACGATCATTCTTTCGGCCGTTATATCGCTGCCAATGGGCTTTAATACCAGTAAGGAATATGCTGAACTGGAGTGGCCCATTGATATTGCTATTACCATCATCTGGGTAATATTTGGCATCAACATGCTGATGACGGTGTGGAAACGCCGCGAAAAACATCTCTATGTAGCCATCTGGTTTTATATCGCAACCTTCGTCACTGTGGCGGTTCTTCATATTGTTAATTCTATCGAGATTCCCGCTACAATCATGAAAAGTTATCCGGTATATGCCGGCGTACAGGATGCACTTGTTCAATGGTGGTACGGTCATAATGCCGTCGCTTTCTTCCTTACGACCCCATTCCTGGGAATCATGTACTATTTTATTCCCAAAGCCGCCAACCGGCCTATATTCTCTTATCGATTATCAATTGTTCACTTCTGGTCACTGATCTTCCTTTACATCTGGGCCGGACCGCACCACCTGCTTTATACTGCACTGCCCGGCTGGGCTCAGGCGCTGGGTACGGTCTTCAGTATCATGCTAATCGCGCCGTCTTGGGGAGGTATGCTCAACGGGCTGCTCACACTTCGAGGTGCCTGGGATAAAGTACGTGAGGACCCGGTACTCAAATTCCTCGTTGTCGGTATTACAGCTTACGGGATGGCAACCTTTGAGGGACCGATGCTTTCCATCGGAAACGTCAACGCTGTGGCACATTATAGCGACTACATCATCGGTCACGTGCACCTTGGAGCCCTGCTCTGGAATGGCGGCCTTTCATTTGCAATGCTTTACTACATTACGCCGCGCATCTACAAAACGGATCTCTATTCTACGAAGCTGGCCAACGTACACTTCTGGTTTGCTACGCTGGGAGCCATTTTCTATGTCATCCCAATGTACTGGGGCGGCATTACACAAAGTTTGATGTGGAAAGAATTTACTTCTGAGGGACTGCTTGCATATCCCAATTTCCTCGAAACCGTTCAGCAGATTATCCCTATGTATGCATTACGAGCTGTAGGCGGAACGCTGTTTATTATCGGGGCTTGTTTTGCAGTCTACAACCTCTATAAAACAGCCAAAAGCGGCTCGCTTGTGGAGCAGGAAAAAGATCAGGCACAGCCTATTGTCAACTCGGAAGATGATGATAATCAAAGCTGGCACCGTCGCCTGGAAAGTCGTCCTATTCAGCTTACCGCACTAACACTGGTGGTCATTTTAATAGGTGGTATTGTTGAATATGTGCCAACCGCATTGGTCGATTCGAATGTGCCTACGATTTCAAGTGTGAAACCCTATACCCCGCTTGAGGTAGAAGGGCGCGACATTTATATCGCTGAGGGATGTAATAATTGTCACTCCCAGATGATCCGTCCTTTCCGCTCCGAAACCGAACGGTACGGCGAATATTCCAAGGCCGGAGAATTTGTGTATGATCATCCCTTCTTGTGGGGATCTAAGCGTACGGGACCCGACCTCCATCGTATCGGTGGCAAATATCCCGACTC
>CAZYOD010000021.1:9595-15795 GCA_964648635.1 uncultured Balneolaceae bacterium
TTATACGCTATGTATAAAGAGGTATTACGATCTATAGAAGGGATAGGCATCTTCCCCAGTATTTCGCTACTGCTGTTTTTGGGATTTTTTGTCCTGCTGATTATCCATCTCATTAAAAAAGGACGCTCCCACTACAAAGATGCCGCCCAGCTGCCTCTGGAATCTGATGAAACACTAAACAACTAAGATATCACTATGAAAGTCTATAAAGGAGAAGAGGATAAGCTGCTTGATCACGAGTACGATGGTATTCGGGAATTAGATAACCATATGCCGTTCTGGTGGTTGTGGATGTTCTTTATCAGCATTGTATTTGGAGTGTTATATCTGCTTTACTACCAGGTTTTAGGCTGGGGGCCTACACAAATCGAAGAATACCAACAGGAAGTTGCGGCTGCGGAAGCCAAATTCGGCGGATCTGAGGAACAGGAACCGGCTGCAGCTTTTGCATGGTCGGTTAGTGAGGAAGAAGCAGATATACAGGCCGGTAAAGAACTCTTTATGGATTCGGCTCAACTCTGCTTCACTTGCCACGGAAACCAGGGACAGGGATTGGTGGGTCCGAACCTCACGGATAATCAGTGGCTTTACGGTTGTAGTCCGAAAGATATTGCCAACAGTATCATCAACGGTTTCCCAGACAAAGGGATGCTTGCGTATGGCAGTGGAACAAAAATCAGCAACGAGCAGGTACAGCACCTTGTTAGCTATATAGCATCTATACAGGGTACAGAGCCCGCTGATGCAAAAGAAGCAGACAAGAGCCGGGCCCAGCCTTGTACTGAAGGTCCACTGGCCGCTTCGGATATGTAATCTTAAACTGAAGGCTAGAAGAATGTCTACTGAAAAAGATCGTCGTATAGACCAAGATACTTTTCGCGACCACCTTTCTACGGTAACCGAAGAGGGCAAGCGCAACTGGATCTATCCCAGCAAACCCAGCGGACGTTACTATAAGTGGAGAAATATTGTTGCGGCATTCTTGCTCTTGTTCTTTTTTTCAGGTCCATTTATTACGATTAACGGGCAACCGCTGCTGTTGCTCAATATCCTGGAGCGTAAATTTGTGATTTTCGGGATGGCCTTCTGGCCGCAGGATCTGCATCTTCTGGTCTTTGGTGCACTTTCACTCATCGTGTTCATCGTCCTTTTTACGGCTGTTTTCGGACGACTTTGGTGCGGGTGGGCCTGCCCTCAGACTATTTTTATGGAAATGGTTTTCAGGCGTATAGAATACTGGATTGAAGGTGATCGTGCCCAGCAGATCCGATTAAACAGAGCCTCCTGGAACTGGACAAAGATCTGGAAAAAGACGCTTAAGCACAGCGTTTTCTTTGGGATCTCGTTCCTGATTTCAAATCTCTTTCTAGCCTACATTATCGGAAAGGATGAACTTTTTACTATAATTACCGATCCGCCATCCCAACACTTAGCCGGATTGATAGCCATCACCATTTTTAGCGGTGTTTTCTACGGTGTGTTCGCCTTCATGCGAGAACAGGTCTGCCATTTTATTTGTCCCTACGGCCGCATGCAGTCGGTAATGCTTGATAACAACTCCATCAATGTGATGTATGACTACAAGCGGGGAGAGCCAAGGACCAAGGTTTCCGAGCGCGATGATATTGGCCGTAAAGCCACTCTTGACGATCTTGATTTAAGTGGAGCGGAATATGGAGATTGTATCGATTGTTATAATTGCGTTCGTGTTTGCCCCATGGGTATTGACATCAGAAACGGAACCCAGATGGAGTGCGTGCATTGTACTGCCTGCATTGATGCATGTGACGATGTAATGGATAAAATTGGGAAACCGCGAGGGCTTATCCGATACTCATCAGAAAACGCCATTAAAGAGGATGAAAAGAAAATTTTAACGCCTCGCGTAGCCGGATACAGCGGGATACTACTCATATTGGTTATCATCTTCTTTACCTTTTTGGGGATGCGTCCCGATACTGAGACTACGATTTTACGTCAACCGGGAACCTTGTTTCAAAAGCTCCCTAATGATCATTACAGCAACATTTATGAAATCAGAGCTATTAACAAGACCTTTGAGACGATTGAATTTGATGTAAGGCTGAAGAACCCCAAGGGAAAATTAACGCCACTGGGCAATTACAAGGTGTTACCTCCTCAGGGATCAGCAGATGGGCGATTTTTAATCAATTTATCCGAGGACGAATTGACCGGCTCACAGACCGAGGTTGTATTCGAGGTGTATGCTGACGGAAAACAGATTGAAACCATCACATCCGGATTTATCGGACCCGAACCACAAAATAATACGAGTGACGATGAGTAAAGAAGGACAAAATAACGGGTTTAACTGGGGCAAAGGTTTATTTGTAGCCATCATACTTTTTATCTGTGCTACATTAAGTATCGTTGGCTTTTTGGTAAGCCTGGATTATGAGATGGTAACTGAGAATCATTACGAGAAAGCCGTCAAATACCAAGATCACATTGAACAAGTTGAACACGCCAGTGCTCTTGATAAACCGGTTAATATTCAACTGCTCCAAGAAGATGAACAAATAGAGATTCGTTTTCCGTTAGCTCTAAGCCAGAAGAATGTTAGGGGAACAATTAATCTTTATCGTCCCAACAATTCGGATCTTGACCAGAAGATGGAACTCGTGCTTGGCGACCGCGGAATTCAGAATATTTCAACCAGGGATTTAGCAAAGGGAAAATGGCTTATCAAAGTAAGATGGGCGGCTGATTCAACCAGTTATTTCAAAGAAGCAAACATCTTCTTGTAATCAAGATACATGAAAATGGAAATATGGACTGCTTTGGCCATAGGATTTTTGGGCAGCTTTCACTGCATAGGCATGTGTGGTCCCATTGCTCTGTCACTTCCCGGCAGCAATGATTCGACGCTATCACTCATCACCGGAAGAGTACTGTACAATTTGGGCCGGGTTGTTACATACAGTTTGCTGGGAGCCTTTTTCGGATTGATCGGCTACTCTGTTACCTTGGCGGGTTTTCAAAAATCGCTTTCAGTTTTACTTGGGATTTTAATCATTATTAGTGCCTTTTCTCAAAGTAAATATTTTCGCAACTGGAAAAAGAAAGCAGGACTCAGTTCATTTTTTGAGAAGCTAAAATCTATTATCAGCTCCCAATTCAAAAAACAAGGGATGAGCACGCTATTTACTATTGGCATTCTCAATGGGCTGTTGCCCTGTGGCTTTGTCTATATAGGGTTGGCAGGGTCTACAACAACAGGATCTATATTCCAAGGAAGTTTATTTATGGCACTGTTTGGAATAGGTACATTTCCCACGATGTTGTCAATGTCTTTGGCTCCCGGATTTATAAGCTTTTCCATGAGAAAACGTATCTCTAGGATAAGTCCCTATTTAGCAGTTACATTCGGTATATATCTTATTTACCGGGGCATAGCGATGGGTTTTATGCATCATTAGCATTACCTAACCTGTGTAAATTGTTACAATTTAGTAATATGCTTATATGACAATAAGGAGAGCATGGAAGTTAAACTCGAGATATCGACCGATGAACAGGTTATAGACCCCACATGTGAGTTTACGTACAGCTGGTGCCTGAGCTGCGGGTTAACACCTGAAGATGCAACGCGATTTACGATCGCCGTCAGTGAGCTCATCAGTGATATTATTCTCTTCGCCTATCCCCACAACAGTAGTGCTATCTTTGATTTAACCTTTAGCAATACGCTTTCTAATGTTGAACTCATCGTAAGCGAAGTGGGCGAACCCTTTGACCCTGATCGTCACCGGTACAACGCTGAAAAAGCGATAGAAGAAGGGGATTTTGAAGGTGCAGGTTTTCGATTGATCCGCAGGTTTAGCGATGAGTTTTTGTTTATCAACAAAGGAAAGGAGGGCAAAGAATTTCGGCTTTCCAAGAAGGTAAATGTTCATGATATCGATGAGCTGTTGGAGCTGTCTCGGTCAAAGCAGCAAGTAGACGTCCAAAAAGAACAAAAACCTTATCCGAAAGAAGAGCCTTTTACCGTCAGAAAAATTACTCCTTCCGATGCCGAGGATATCGCTAAGCTGATTTACCGCACATATGAGTACACGTACTCCAAAGAGGATATGTACTATCCCAAAAAAATTGAAAAAACAGTATCCGGGAAGGAAAAACTGGGGGTAATCACTAGAAATAATTCAGGAGAGGCAATCGGATATTTTGCTGTCCTCAGAAAGCAGGATTCCAATATTGCCGAGGTAGGAGAAGCCGTGGTTTCCCCCCGGTATCGCAGGCGTGGTATCATGAGTAAAATGATGGAGCAACTCATTGAAACTTCCCGCGACCAGAAGATCGACGCACTATTTGGCAAAGCAGTCACTATCCATCCCGTAAGTCAGCGGGTTAATAATAAATACGGATTCAAAACCACAGCTTTGATGCTGGCCGAAACTGATAAAGTGGTTTTTAAGGGGTTTGATGAACAGTATCCGCAACCGGTTTCAGTGGTAATTGATTTCTTGCCACTTAAAATTCCTGAACGAAAAACCGTCTATTTGCCGAATGAGTATTCTAACATCCTGTTGGAAACATACGAGGAACTCGATGTCCCAATATCTCCGGATAAAGCGACCCCAACTGAAATGGCCGAAAAATCAGATATACAGCTGAAAATAAATTACACCGACTCAACTTCTTTGATGATTGTTAATAAATATGGGCCGGATTTTCATACCGTGCTTACGGAAATGTTGGATAGCCTTAAAAAACAAGAGAAACCCAATGTCGTGTATATTGATCTTCCGCTGGAGAATCTCGCTACACCGTCACAGTTTGACCAAATTAAAGATCTCGGTTTCATTTACTGTGGTCTGGCCCCGATGTTTCACCATGAGTCTGACTTCCTGCGACTACAAAAAATATTTGTGCCACTTGATCTAAACCTAATCGACATGTATTCCGAGTTTGGACGTAAACTCAAAACCTATATCGCAGATGAATATCATTGAAACACATAAATCGGATACTAAGCTTGAGACTAAAATATTTGGCTCTTTTAATCTGGCAGCAAAAAATAGGATTGAGAGCCGGCTTAGTGATGGAATCAGGGATCTTAAAATTGATTTGAGTGAGTGTAAGTTTATTGACAGCGAAGGTGTTATTTTTATGTACAAGTGGCAAAAAAGCGGGAAAAGCTTAGAGCTGAAAAACCCGCCAAACGTGCTGTTTGAGATCATAGATATCTTGGAACTCACAGAACACTGGGATTTAAATTATATTGAAAACAACGAGTAATCTTATGGCTGACCAAAAAACAAACATGATTGAAATTGATCTCGATCAAGATGTATGGAGTCAGTGCTACACCGTACATTCTTTGGTCGTTATTGGAAGCAAAGAAGAAACAGGTGCATATAATTTTGCGCCCAAGCACATGGCTATGCCAATGGGATTTAGCAACCAGTTTGGTTTCATGGGCACGCCGCGGAAACGAACGTACCGGAATGTAAAGCGTGAAAAAGCATTTACCGTTAGCTATCCTAAACCGAGTCAACTCGTTATGTCAAGCCTTACAGCAACGCGCCGGGAAGATGACGACTCTAAGCCAATTCTTGATCAAATTCCGACGGTGGCCTCCAAAATTATTGACGGGAAGTTTATAGAAGACTCTTATTTTCATCTTGAGTGTAAATTAACAGAGTGTCTTGGCAAGTTTGGTGAATGGGAAATTGTAGTGGGTGAAATTGTTGCTGCCCGTGTACAAAAAGAGGCGGCCAGGAAAAGGGGAAATGGCATGGATGAAAGCAAGCTTATTTATGAGTCACCTCTTTTGGCTTATTTACATCCTGATCGGTTCAGCATTATTAAAGAAAGTCATGTTTTTCCCTATCCAAAGGAATTCAAGCGATAAAAATGACAGAACGTGCCAGGGATTTATATCAGTATTTCATCAACCACAAAGAAGATTTTCTATCCCTGCTACAGATTCTTGTCGAACAAGAAACTCCCTCTGTAAAACCTGATAGATTTACTGAACTTTGGCAAATTTTAAGGCACGAATTTGAAGCACTGAACTTTAAGGTGAGTCATGTTGAGGGCAAAACTACGGCCGGAAAGATGCTTTGCAAGCCCCGTGATTACGATTCCAAAGGCCCTACCCAGTTGATTGTAGGTCACTGTGATACGGTTTGGCCGATAGGTACGCTTGAGAAAATGCCATTTAAAATTGAGGG
>CAZYOD010000022.1:0-14360 GCA_964648635.1 uncultured Balneolaceae bacterium
ATATTATTCTATCTATTAGATTTCTAATTCATCAATCCACTCATTATGCGATATTTCATACTGATTTTTGTTTTGGGAGCAACTTACGGTTGTCAATCCGATACTCAGCAGAAAGAGCAAAGTGATAATATTACCTACGATACAACGGCAGTTATTGCTGAGGGCCAAAATATCGCTAAAGCAACCTTTCAAACATTGAGCTTGAACCTGCAAAATGCAATCAAAAAAGGTGGAGTAGAACATGCCCTACAATTTTGTAATGTTCAGGCCATCCCGCTTACCGACTCCCTTTCATCTCATCATAATGTAAGCATCCGCCGTGCAAGCCATAAACCGCGAAACCCAGCCAATACCGCCGATTCGCTCGAAGCCAAGGTCATCAAGCAGTATATTGATAACATGGAAGCAGGCGAAGCCTTAAAACCGATCACCTATGCCAATGAAAACAGGGTCACGTTCCACGCTCCCATTACCATCACTAATGCCCTTTGCCTGAATTGCCACGGCCAACCAAACAAAGATATTGCTAAAAATCATCTGACGACAATACAAGAGCTTTATCCCAATGATCAAGCCACCGGTTTTTCGATGGGTGATCTCCGCGGCATTTGGACCGTTCGTTTTTCGGCTACTCATTTTGAGTCTACTGATTTTTCAGCAATTAAAAGAGTAACTTCTGAGTAACTATTCCATTTCTGACGTTACGTATTCTGTAATAGATTTAACAGTTATTACGAAAAGCGATCCCATCGCCCGGTACCCTCTCTTTTAGATAGCTGAACACCACATGGCCGAAACACCGATACTCTTTGGATAAGCTTGGGCGAAGAATGGTTCCTAAATAAAAAAGCCCGCTCTCTAATGAGAGCAGGCTTAAAAAATATAAAACTAAAACTTAGTTGTCATCGCCGGAGCCGCCATTATCTCCGTCGTCAGTTTGTGGTAGTTCGGGCACAGCTGATGGTGTTTGAGACGCATCATTTATACCACTTTCTTGAGCAGGTTGTTCAACACCACTTTGCTGAACTGCACTTTCGGAAGGACCCCCGCGTTCGATAGCAAAATTAGCAAGAACACTTAGCACCAGTAGAGCTGTGCCAAGCACCGTCGTTGATTTTGATAAAAGATCAGCGGTACGGCGTGCTCCAAGCCCTTGGCCACCGGCCATTCCTCCTGCCAAACCACCGGAAAGCCCTTGTCCCTGACCGGGTTGCAAGAGAATTACAATAACTAACAGGATGCAAATTAGCACGATTACAGATAAGATAATTGTATAAAGCATAATAAAATTCTTTAAAGCTGTTTTTCAGATCACTAAAGGTATCCAAAATTCCTTTTTTTTCCAATGCTGATATATCAAACTTTCAGCTTGATGTCATGTTGTTTAACCGAATTAAAAGATGTTTATTTCATAAAACAATAATTTTCTGCCGTGCAAGATATAACCACTCAAGTACAAAATTTCATACAAAATTCTCCGGGCATTACTTATCAGATAATTTTATCTGTAATTGCTATTCTGGTGATTTGGCTGATTCGCTTTATTGCCGTACGCATCATCAATAACCGGTTACCCGAGGCCAGGGCTCAATACAAATGGCGCAAGAATCTAACCTATATTTCTGTATTTCTGGGCTTTTTGATTGTGGGACGAATTTGGTTCGAGGGTTTGCAATCGCTGGCAACCTTTCTGGGGCTGCTATCCGCCGGTTTGGCTATTGCTCTTAGAGATCCTGTTACTGATTTTGCCGGGTGGATTTTTATTCTTTGGCGCAAACCGCTCGATGTCGGAGATCGGATCGAAATAGGAGACACCAAAGGTGATGTCATTGATATCCGTGTGTTTAAATTTACTGTGCTGGAAATTGGAAATTGGGTACATGCGGACCAGAGTACCGGGCGGGTCGTTCACGTTCCCAATCACAAAGTGTTTTCTGATTATCTGGCCAATTATACCAGTGATTTTGAATTTATCTGGAATGAGATGCCGGTGCTTGTCACTTTTGAAAGTGATTGGCAGAAGGCAAAAGAAATATTACAAGAAATAGCCGACGAGCATCTTCAGGATTTTGTGGAGCAGGCACAAAAGCAGGTGCGTCGGGCTAAAAAATCCTATCTTATTTATTATAGCTACCTGACTCCTATCGTTTATACCGATGTTCAGGATAGCGGCGTTCGTCTAACGATCCGTCATCTTACGAACCCGCGTCAGCGACGAGGCGCTTCAGAAAAAATTTGGGAAGACATCCTCAAAAAATTTAACGAGCATGATGATTTGGAGTTAGCCTATCCCACCATGCGCATCCATAAAAAGGATCACTGATCTATCAGGATTAATCTGCAATCTACTTCGGGATTGGCTGGATCAGTTCAGCACTGTTATTTTCAGGATCGTTAACATCCTCAGAAACCCTATTGACGGCCATCTCAGTCATAGAGTAACCGCCCAGCAGTCGCTCTAAATTCGCTTCATCCAGTGATTCTCCGGACAACCATTGTTCAAAATGCTCCGGACGAACTAAAACCGGCATTCGGTCATCAACCGGTTGTACGAGCGCATTTGCCTCGGTTGTAAGCATGGCACAGGAGTAAACATCTCGACCGGATGATGACTTCCACACCGAATAAACGCCTGCAATAGCGGCAACTCCGTTTGAAAGCAGGCGAATATAAAATGGTGTGCTTTTCTTTTCGGTGAACTTCCACTTATAAAACCCGTTCGCGGGGATCAAGCATCTGCGTTGTTCCAGGCATTCGGTGAGCCATTCATCTTTTTTTAAATCCTCAAGAGTAAGCTCAAAACGATCACGTCCCTCTTTTTCATCCTCGGCATCAGGCGAAATCAGTCCCCATAAAAAATTGTATATTCTACGTTCATCGCCTTCCCGATACACAACAGGAATCAGTGAACCCGGCGTAATATTATATTCTGATTCAAAAAAGTCATCTCGTTTTGTGGATACATCAAAAAGGTCCATCACTTCCTCTTTGGATGACTCCAGGACAAATCGGTCACTCATAATTAATGATTTTTTCTTCTTTTATGTAGATTATAACAGCCCTAAATATAACTGAATTATAATAACTAATGTTTCTTGTCTATGAATATCTTCATCAATGAAAAAGAACAGCGTTTGAGAGCAGGTTGGCGCCTTTTGTTTCAATCATTAGTTATGATTTTCATTTTAGTAATGACAGCCGTTGGCTTTTCTTATCTTTTGGCCGGTTCATTAATGCTCACCTCTGTAATTTCGATGTTTCTCGGGGTTGTTATCAGCGTTTGGATTGCCGCACAATACTTTGACAAACGTCCCATTGCGGACTATGGCATTGACTTGAACAACACCTGGGCCAAGGAATTCTTGGTCGGCACGGGAATTGCAGCCGTAGCGATAGCCACTGTTTTTATGATTGAATGGTGGGCAGGTTGGGTTACGGTTACGAGCTATGGCTGGAACATCCCCTTGGAAACTCCTTTTGGAATAGGATTAGTCAGTTTTTTTATATCTATGCTGCTTGTAGGTTTTCATGAAGAGTTATTTTCACGCGGCTATCAGATATTAAACTTAACCGAAGGTCTCCGTTATCCCGTTATCGGCCAAAGCGGAGCGATTACTATTGCGGTTCTGTTGACTTCTTCCCTTTTTGGATTGCTCCATCTTTTTAACCCCAATGCCTCACTCCTGTCAACGTTTAATATTACCCTGGCCGGAATTGTACTGGCCATCCCCTATATTTTAACGGGAAGCATTGCCCTGTCGGTGGGACTGCATTTCAGCTGGAATTTTGTAATGGCCGGTGTTTTAGGATTTCCTGTCAGTGGCAAAGAGATAGAATTTAGTATTCTTAATATTGCCCAAAGTGGTCCCGAGCTATGGACCGGCGGTGCCTTTGGTCCCGAAGCCGGCTTGTTGGGATTAATTGGCATGGCAATATTATTAGGGGGGGCATGCGTTTATATAAACATGGCAGGATACGAACTTACTACAGCCGAATTATTTACAAAAGAGTACCCATTGGCTGTGAAATCACATGAGCAAACCCCATAAGTTTTGTATATTCTGCCACTGATACGCATCGCTTGATTTTGAAGCGAGTGCATTGAGAACAAACACTAATTAAATGAAAGGATAGAACGTTGAAGTTTGAAGAAATGACTTTGAGCCCCAGTATTATGAGCGGTCTCGAAGATGTTAATTATACCGAACTTACTGAACTGCAAGAAGAAGCAATTCCTGTTATACTGGATGGCAAAAATGCGCTTATTAAAGCAGAATCCGGAGGCGATAAAATAGCCTCTTTTGTTATCCCGGCTCTGGAAAAAATCAACAGTAAAGAAGAGAAAGAAGGTACATCAGTATTGGTTTTAACGCCTAATCCCGACGAGGCAAAAGAAATTGATAAGTTGGTTTGGGCGATGGGCTATCATGCCGAAATCGAATGTGCTTCTGTTGACATGGACAGCGACCCGGAACAACAGGAAGAAGCTCTTCAAAGCGGGGTCGAAGTGATCGTGGGTAATCCCGGACCACTCCTTGATGTGTGCCAAAACCAACGCTTCATCTTTCGACATGTTGATATAGTTGTTATTGATGCTGCAGATGAAATGCTTTCACTGAATCTTGATTCTAAAATCAAAAACGTCCTTAAGCGCGTGATAGGTGAGCATCAAACACTTATTTATTCCGAAAAGCTTACGGAAGAGGTTAAGGATTTCAGTAAAAGCCTTCTTGAAGATCCGGCGGTTGTGGGATTTGAAACTAAACCCGGAATGATGTCGGAGCCTCCCAAACTGGATCAAAACTTAAATCAGGGTTATATCTATGTGCCTAATCGTATGAAAATCACTACGCTGATGGCACATCTCGAGGACAGCCCCAATGATAACTGCGTAATTTTTACCGCATCCAAAAGGGGAACCGATCGATTATATCGCACCCTGAGAAAGCGAAATCGTAAGGCTACAAGTCTGCACGGTAAACTTTCGGATGAAAAAAGAGCCCAGCGCTTTGCCAACTTCACCAACGGTGATGTACAATACCTGTTGGTAGCAGATATTCCTGCAGCAGAGCTTGGGCTTGAACGTATTACCCAGGTTATCAATTATGATGTACCCAATGATGTGAACGAATATCGATATCGTGCCGGACTAATTGGCTCCGGAAAGGCTTCTCGTTTGGTTTCGCTGGTATCCAAGCAAGATCGAAGTGATATCAACGAGCTCGAAAGTGAGTTGGGACAAGCTCCCAAAGAACTTCCACTGCCAGATAAGGTTAAACAGAAGCTGAAAGAGCGTAAGAAGAAGAAAAAGAAAAAGCCCCAAAAGCGCAGTAACCGCAAACGCAGCAGCAGGAATGGTCGCGGCAAGAAAAAGAAAAAAAATGATGAACTTAGCCTTCCGCGTCCCAGCTACGATAAACTAAGCGGAGGACGTAAGGGTGAGGCTCCTAAAGACCAAAAAACTGGCGTTATCCGACTTATTAAAAAGCTGTTTTCTTAATTCTTATATTAGTTTCGTAACTAATACGGATCTAAATAAAAAAAGCCCTGAGGTTTTGCCTCGGGGCTTTTTTATTGAAGCTCATCTTTGACTTAACTTAAGCCGACTTTTTCTGCTGTTTACTTGCTTCAGCAAAGACTACATCCTTAATCGCTTCAAAACCTTCGAGCGTTTTCTCAATATGCTCTTTGGTATGAGCAGCTGTAGGAATGAGTCGAATCAATACTGTTCCTTTAGGTACTACCGGATATGCAACTCCGCTAACAAATACGCCGTGCTCTTCACGCAGCTTACGCATAATCAGCTGACAAAGATCGGTACTTCCTTTCGTTAGCACGGGCGTTACCGGACATTCAGCAGGCAGTACGTTATAGCCCATTTCACGCAATCCGCCGCGCAACATATTCGTGTTTTCCCAAAGCTTCTCTCTCCACTGCGGATTATTTTGAATCATCTCAAGTCGTTTACGCGCCGACTTTACAATCGGCATAGGTACCGACTTAGCAAAAATCTGGCTTCGGGCATTTGCTTTCAAAAACTCAATAGCTCGCTCGTCACCGGCAACAAAGGCACCGATAAGTGCGAATGCCTTGGCGAAGGTTCCAAAATAGAGATCGATTCCGTCATGGCATCCAAGATGCGTACCTGTACCGGAACCGTCTTCACCCATAGTTCCTACTCCGTGTGCATCATCCACCAGCAATCGGAATGGATACTTTTCTTTTAAAGCAATCATTTCTTCTAGAATTCCCAGGTCACCGGTCATCCCAAAAGCACCTTCTGTCACTACCAGAATAGCAGAATTATCTTTCTTCTTGCGGTGAGCACGTTCCAGCTGCTTTTCAAAACTTTCAATATCGTTGTGTTTAAACACGAACTTCTCGGCCATTGCCAGCTGCTTGCCGTCAACAATGCATGCGTGGCTCAGCTCATCATAAATCAAGAAATCATTACGATCTACAAGCGCGTGAATAACACTCATGATTCCCTGGTACCCGTAATTCAGCAACAGAGCATCCGGCTTGCGTACAAAATCAGCCAATTCCTGTTCCAGCTTTTCATGTTCAGTTGTATTTCCTGTCATCAGGCGGGCCCCCATAGGACTGCTCAAACTGTAGTCCTGTGCAATCTCAGCATCATGCTTTTGAACCTTTTCGTTACTCCCAACGCCCAAATAATCATTGATACTCCAGACGATAACATCATTATCATTAAACTTCATTACCGGACCCAAAGGACCTTCTAATTTTGGGTAGGTATAATAACCGTATCCTTCTGAAGTAAATTCACCTAGGGGGCTGGGTCTGCCCTGAAGCTTGTCAAATAAATCCATAAACTACTTAGTTGTTTCCTTTAATTAAGAGTAGATGATTCTATAGTAATAAACGCCGCAAAGGAGCTTGTAAAAACATTTAAAAAAGGTAATGAAAAATCCCTGATTGTCAAAAACACCCCGCATATTAGCCCAATGCCATAAATATCTATTTTTTATGTACTTAGCAAGAAGTTAATTCGTATTTTTTTGTAAATATTTTAGGCAATCTATTTTTAATCATCGATTCAGAGCTAGTGAAGAAGGGATCTACAAACTTTGCAACTCTTATCTTGGTAGGTTCTCTACGGAACTTTCCCATCCCCGACGGAAGACAATCGCTGGAATTAACATTTGAGCTAAAGCCGTCGGTAAAAGATCTGATTGAATCAAAGGGCATCCCACATACTGCCATTTTTAGATTAGAAATTAACGGTAAAGAAGAATTCTTTGATTATAATCTTCAAGATGGTGATCAAGTTACGGCATATCCGTTTGAGGAGACAGATAGTGATCAGTGGGAGCCCATTTTTTTACGTCCGTCAGCCTTTATTGCAGATGTGCATTTGGGAAAGCTGGCTAAGTCGCTGCGTTTGTTGGGATTCGATACGAGCTTCGATAATAACTGGGATGATCCCTCCATCATCCGACAATCCAACCAGCAGCGACGGATGATTCTTACCCGGGATATTGAAATGCTCAAAAATGGGAAAGCTCGCTACGGCTACTGGATACGATCGACCGATCCCGACGAACAAATTCGCGAGCTTTTTAATCGATTTTCGCTGGCCAATAACATCCATCCATTTAGCCGATGCATGAAGTGCAACGGGAAGTTATGCAAAGTACCACTGGATCATGTGCAGGATAAGGTTCCGCCCAAAGTTAAAAACTGGCACTCCGATTTTTGGGAATGCGACAGCTGCGGACAGGTGTATTGGCAAGGTTCTCATTTTGAAAAGTTGAATAAAAAAGTTGAAGAACTAAAAAAAATTAGCGGCTAGATACCGAGGCCGCAATATCCAGCACCACATTTTTCAGATAATCAATATGGGTTTCGTCGGTGCGGTGATTAATAAAACACGCACGCAGAGCCGTTTTGTCCCTTATTTTTGTTCCTGTTAAAAATACCCTTCCGTCACTCTCAATTTCATCAATAATTTTATCATTGAGTTTATTTAACGTCGGTTCATCCACATCACCGGGATTGTAACGGAAGCACACAATCGACAAGGGGGCCGGAGCCATAAGTTCAAGATTCCTGTGCTGCTCAACCAGATGAACCAAATGTTGTGCCTTATTAATATCTGAAGCTATTTCTTCGCGCAGCTTCCGGGCCCCAAATGCCTTAATGGTCATCCAAACTTTTAGTGCCTTAAACTCTTTGGTCAGCGGCAGATTGTATTCCATCAGATCGGTGCGACCGCCATTCTGCTGATCAGATTTTAAATAATCGGGAATAGTGCTGAATGTCCGCCGCAAATGCTCCGGGTTTTTCACCAGCACGCCGCCTGCCTCAAACGGCACATACATCCATTTATGGGGATTAACCACCACGGAGTCGGCTCTTTCAATACCGGCAAATAATTGCGATACGCTCTCCACTTTTGCTGCGGGACCGCCGTAGGCGGCATCCACATGATACCACATGTTGTGCCGTTCACAGATATCAGCGACGGCTTCCAGGTCATCCACCGCGCCCGAATTTGTAGTTCCTGCAACGGCAATTCCACAGATGGGATGCAGGCCGGCATCTTTGTCAGCTCTTATTTGCTCGTCTAACTTTTCGGGATCAATACGCATCTCCTCATCCACCGGAATTTTACGAAGGTATTTTTTGCCCAGTCCCAGCATGTCCATTGCTTTATCAAAACTCGAATGTCCTTCTTCGGAAACATATACCGTCATGGCCTTGGTGTTATATAAACCATCATCAGAAATGCCGGACGGACCTTTGATTTTTCGAGCTACCGCCAGACAGTTAAAGTTGGCTACCGATCCCCCGCTAAGCAACACGCCGGCACTCTCGGTGGAATAGCCGATGAACTCAGCCACCCAGCGCATAACCAACCGCTCCATCTCGGTACTCACCGGAGACGAATGCCATTTTAAATTATTTTGATTGAGCGAAGCTTTGATCATCTCGGCCAGCACAGCAATCTGGTTGCCTCCGCCGGTGATATATCCGTAATATTTGGGGCCGATGTTATTTGTGATGCTGCTCATCACTTTTTTACTCACTTCATTCAGAAGGTCGCTAACATCTTCCGGCTCGGCGGGCAACGATTCTTCCAGCAGCTTTTGTACCTCACGCGGGGATTTGCCGGCAAAGACGTTCTGCTCCTTTTCCTGATTATAAAAATCAGTAACTAATTTACCGGCTTCGGTAATCCACTGCTGAAATTGCTTCGGAGGAACATCAAGACTCATTGGTCGCGTTTTCTAGGAATTAATTTTTTCGAGCCTCAAATATAGCCATTGGATTTCTGCTATCCATAAATCTAAAACGGCTCATAGAAAAAAAGGACCCATTCCTAATGTAAATACCAGCCAACCGTAGATAGCGTGTTCTACCGTTACCAAAAAGAGCGACTTTGTCTTGGCGTATGTCAGCCCAAAGAGTAAACCCGCAATAAAACTTAAACCAACGGCCCACCAATTATCATAGACGATGTGCGCGAATGCAAAAGCCGCAGCACTGGTAATAACGGTGGCGTTTGGAAGAGAAAATAAATCATCGTAACGATAGAAAAAGAAAGTGCGGTAGATAAACTCCTGCGGCAGTGCTGATAAAACAGGATACAGTACCATCACCACCATCCACACCACCGGTCGTTCGGCGGGGAAAGCGAAAAGCTGTTCGGGAAACAGTATCCAGATGATCCCTAACAGGGTGGGCATAATAATGAGCGATCGCATCAAAATTGTTTTGCTTGCATCACTTTGAGACCGTTTAAGAAACAGGCCGCGACTAAAGGCGGGATCCTGCCACAGCTGATAACCGCAATATCCCGCAACAAACAAAAGGATTACAATTTTAGGGAGGGGAATAAGCTCGAAATATATCAGCAGTGGGAGGACAACAAATAGCACTAACCCTTCTGCTCGCTTGACCCACAGCTCTTTATTCACTTCCATAAATTCCTTTTTCCTTAGACTTCATGCCCATTGAACGCTAACCTTGTTACACATGTTTCTATGGATTATTTGAAAAGGATAAAACCTCATTTTCTGTCAGAAAATTCGTACCTTTACCTGTTTATAGAAATGCAAAGTATTTATTGAATGTCGCAGACTGAAGCTACCTCCAAGAAGCAACAAAAACCGAGCGAAGACCGTCCCATCATTGTCAAAGGTGCTCGCGTTCACAACCTCAAAGATATCGATGTCGAAATTCCACGAAATAAAATGACCGTGGTTACCGGTGTTTCCGGGTCGGGTAAGTCAAGCCTCGCTTTTGATACGATTTATGCCGAAGGACAGCGTCGATATGTGGAAAGTCTCTCCAGTTATGCCCGCCAGTTTTTGGAGCGGATGGACAAGCCGGATGTGGATTTTATGCAGGGCATTTCTCCGGCCATGGCCATTCAGCAGAAAACGACCTCTTCGAATCCGCGTTCCACAGTGGGCACCACCACCGAAATTTACGACTACATGCGCCTGCTCTATGCGCGGATTGGCCATACTATTTCGCCGAAGTCAGGACGAGAAGTTAAAAAGGACAGCACCAAAACGGTTATCAAAGAACTGCACGATCAATTTGAGGACGGCACAAAATTCTACGTGCTTTTTTCCATCCCCCATCATGAAAAAAAGAAACTGGACGACGAGCTGCGGGTGCTTAAAGAGAAAGGTTACCCACGCCTGCTGCATATTCAAGACGAACAGATTTTAGACCTGACCACGGATGAGGTCAGTGCTGATGACATAAACGCTGATGAATACCGCGTGCTGGTAGATCGGCTTGTTCTTAAAAGTGACGAAGATACGCGCACCCGAATTGCGGGTTCGTTGGAAACCGCTTTTCACGAAGGACGCGGCCGCTGTTCTGTGAAAATTCGTGACGGCGAAGAACTCAATTTCAGTGAGCGTTTTGAAATGGACGGTATCGAATTTACCGAGCCGAAACCGCAGATGTTTTCCTTCAACAATCCATTCGGCGCCTGCGATACATGTGAAGGCTTTGGTCGTGTGGCCGGTATTGATGAGAATCTGGTGATCCCTGAGCCCGACCGTACTATTCGCGATGGGGCTATTGCTCCCTATAGCGGACAAAAATTCAGTAAAAATCTCCGCGATCTAATTAAGGTCTCGGCTCGATACAGCCTCCCGATTGATACGCCTTACCAGAAACTCAGCGACGAGGTGAAGAAAATTATCTGGGAAGGAAAAGATGAATACGTCGGTATTCGTCCGTTTTTTGAGGATATTAAAAGTCAGTCGTACAAAGTACACATGCGTGTGTTCTATTCGCGCTACCGCGGATACAGCCGCTGCCCCGACTGCGAGGGATACCGAGTTCGCAAAGACGCCCTCTACGTCAAAGTAAATGATAAGCATATCGGCCAGGTATCAGAGATGACTATTGGCCACGCCCGTGAATTTTTTGAAGACCTGGAACTTACTGATTTTGAGAAAGAAGTAGCCGACCAAATCTTGTTCGAAATTCGAAAGCGCTTGAAGTATTTGGACGAGGTTGGCCTCGAATACCTTACGCTAAACCGATTAGCCAACACGCTCAGCGGCGGTGAATCACAGCGCATCAGCCTGGCAAACTCACTCGGCAGCTCATTGATTGGCAGTTTGTATGTTTTGGATGAGCCGACCATTGGACTGCATCCCCGTGACAATGACCGGCTGATCAACATCTTAAAGTCGCTGCGGGATATAGGAAATACCGTGTTGGTTGTAGAGCACGATCCTGAAATGATTAAAGCAGCCGACAATGTAATTGACATTGGCCCCTTTGCCGGTATTCACGGTGGAGAAGTAAACTATAGCGGAACGTATGAAGGCCTTCTGGAATCTTCTACCTTAACCGGAAAATACCTCAGCGGACGCAAGGAGATTCCCGTCCCGCAGAAGCGCCGCAAAGGCTCGGGCAAATCCATTGTGCTCGAAGGTGCGATGGAACATAACCTCAAAAGTCTGGATGTAGAGTTTCCGCTCGAAAAATTTATTTGTGTAACGGGTGTTAGCGGTTCCGGAAAATCCACACTCGTTCACGATACGCTTTATGCAGCCATCCAAAATCAGATAGGCACGTATAATGATAAAGTCGGCCATCACCGAAAAATAAACGGCTTAAAATACATCGACTCCGTTGAAATGGTTGATCAATCGCCGATCGGGCGATCATCACGGTCAAATCCCGCCACTTACACCAAGGCTTTCGATGGCGTCCGCGATCTTTTTGCCGAGACGCGCCAATCCAAAATTATGGGATACGAACCGGGTCACTTTTCCTTTAATGTTCCCGGCGGACGTTGTGAAGCCTGTCAAGGAGAAGGTATCCAAAAAATAGAAATGCAGTTTATGGCGGATATCGAACTCGTCTGCGAAGAATGCGGCGGCAAGCGGTATCGCAAGGATGTACTGCAGGTGAAATACCGTGGCAAAAACATCCATGATGTACTGGAAATGTCGGTTTCGGAGGCCATTGAGTTTTTTGTGGATGAACCATCCATCACCAACAAACTGCAAACCCTCGAAGATGTGGGGCTGGGTTATCTAAAGCTGGGCCAAAGTGCGCCGACTCTTTCCGGCGGTGAAGCGCAACGGGTAAAGCTGGCCAAATTTTTGAGTAAGTCAGCCGGAGACAGCACGCTCTATTTCTTCGATGAGCCTACCACCGGACTACATTTCGAAGATATCTCTAAACTTCTGGATTCCTTCAAGGAACTGGTCAATAACGGACATACCGTTATCATTATCGAGCACAATCTGGACGTGATAAAAAGTGCGGATCATATCATTGATATCGGACCCGAAGGCGGTTTTGCCGGCGGACAAATTGTGGCTACCGGCACGCCCGAAGAGATCATCGAGGTTGAAGAAAGTCATACCGGTCGGTATCTGAAAGAAGTGCTGTAACGGGCCGCAATCTGCGTGAATTTTGCCGGATCTTCAAATAAAAATCTGCCTATTGATCGGCCGGTACAATTTGTCCCGTAGGTGTAATCTTTTCTCCCGGACCCGGCTCTTTTTGCGGAAAGTCATCAAGCGGCACATTAGGATCACGATCATGCGGCACGTAATGACTGTGTGAGCCGTGTGATACCGCTGTATAGTTCTTTGGATTAAAATATCCCAGGGCATCTGCCAGCGCCAGGCTTGCCAAGGCAATGACAATCGTTATAAAAATATATTTCAAAGTATTCTTTTGAGTCATAACATTGTTGAATATCAGCTCTGTCGAAAGTACAAAGCATAAAATAAGGCTTTCGCTTGATTCCCGAAACGGGATTTTCAACATTATAGCAGCGGGATCTCCATCTTAAACAAACCTATCCATCGTGCTGCATAGACTGATATACCTTAACTGGACAGCCTTCCTGGAGCGATTGTCCAAATTCCAGACTTTTCTGATTGTGGGATATATCATTTTTCTGCTCATGCTGTTCTCCAACCTCTTGGGATCAGCCCTGGTTATTGTTTTCTTTGATCAGCATCCGATTGTAGCTATGCGTCTGCCTTGGCTCACCCCCGAAATCCATCTGCTCATCAGCCTGATCTTCGCCAATGTACTGTGGATTCTCCACTTCTCATTTACCAGCACACGCCTGTTGAACATGCAAGAAAATCGCAAACTGCTTGCCTACGGCTATCCCGTCAAAAAACTGAGCTGGTATCTTAACCTGATGGGATTTTTTCATCCGCTCAACCTCATCTACAACTTAACGTGGCTGGTGTTTTTGCTGATGCAAATTCAGCACCTGATGTATATTCCGGTCGTCATTGCTGTTGTGTTGCTAAACTACGCCGTCATCTATTCGATCAAGCACCGCTTCCTCAAAATTGTTGAAAAACGGTTTAAAATTATAGTCTTTAGCACGCTGTTTTTAATTTTCGGGACTATCCAGGCAATCGCCATTATTTCCAGAGAATTCGAGTTAATTATCTCCCACTACCTGCCGGATGTGGCAACTCTCAACAGCTATCTTTTTTACACTCCCGGCGGACTCTTGCAATACACCGCAACGGGCTCATACAACCTGGCGATGGCTTCAGCCATCTATGGCTTTGCCGCCCTGCTGATCTTTTTAATATTTCGGGATCATTTGTACAAAACGCGGGAAGGACTTCAGAAGCCGGCCAAAGAGCGGAAAGTTTACAAACAAAACCGGCTGTGGCACTACCTTAAAAAATGGCTGGGAAAAAACGCAGGTAAATTCTACTACTATGTTTTTTCTCACTCATACAATCGTTTGCAGATCCTCACTATCGCACTCATCCCGGCCGTTTACATCCCACTTTTGCTACAGCTTGAAAACAATTATTACAGCGCTCTTTTAATTCCCACCATGCTTGCCGCCATTCCGGTTGCAT